>CAZXTI010000001.1:0-38924 GCA_964643565.1 uncultured Hyphomonas sp.
CATGATCCGCTATGAAGCAGAACTTGGAGATGGTGAACACACACGCACGGCGCGCGATATTTGGACGTTCAAACACGACGTCAACAGCTCAGACCCGAACTGGTTGTTGGATGATGTGGAAACCGCTTCTTAATCAAAGCGCGCGCAAAGCTACACAATCATGAATATAAATGTCCCCTTCCCCGCGCAGCCGGTCCGGCATAGCTTTCCTTGGAAAGCTCTTTTTATGGTCACTGCTTTGGGCAGCCTTGCAGCGTGTGTCACACCTACACAGCCGACTGAGCCTGTTATAGATGCCTCCGCGCAGATACCCGATGAGCCAATACCGGAGATCGATCCCTTTTCCCCTCCGGTGGAAGCCTTAAGCGAACCTGCGCCGCTGCCAGTCAAGCGGCCCGCCAGTTTCAATGAATTGCCCGGCTGGGACACAGCCATGCTGACGCCCGCCATTGAAGCCTTTGCGCGGTCATGTGCGCGCTGGCAGGCGCTGCCAGATGATGCGCCGGTTTCAAAACGGGCCTCTTATGCTGGCCTTGCTGGCGACTGGCGCCCAGCTTGCGCCGCCATGGATGTCGTGCGTGATGCAGATAGTGCCCGGCAAGTGTTTGAAGCCTTGTTTACCCCCATTCAGGTTCTCGCCGTGCCGGATAAGGCCCGCTTTACCGGATATTTCGAACCGGAAATACAGGCCAGCCGCACACCTGTCTTTCCCTATACGCAAGCTGTGCCCGGCCTGCCGCTTGATCTGGTACAGGTTGACGGCGGACAAATTGGCGGACGCCGCGGCCAAACTGTGCCAGCGCAAAGGTCACCAAACGGCGCGCTGCGTCCCTATCCGCCGCGTGCAGAGATTGTAGATAATCCTGAAAACGTGCTTGGCTATGCCCATCCTGCCGATGTCTTCTTTCTCCAGATACAAGGGTCTGGGCGCTTGCGGTTTGATGATGGATCGGTTCTGCGCGCTGCCTATGCTGCGCATAATGGTCAGCCTTTCAAATCGACGGCAAATCATCTCATCGCAACCGGGAAAATCACGCGCGGCCAAGCATCAATGCAAGGTATTCGTGCGTGGATGGACAGTGTCTCACGCGAAGAAGCGCAAGCCGCCATGAACGCCAATCCGCGCTTTGTTTTCTTCCGCCCATTGGAAATCGGTGATGCAGAGCTTGGGCCTGTTGGTGCGCAATCTGTTCCCTTAACCCCGCTCGGCTCAATGGCTGTCGACACAAATATCCATGCACTCGGCGTACCGTTTTTCGTGCAGACGACCGCGCCCGGCCTTGGCGGTGACTGGTCTGGTGTTCTGGTGGCGCAAGATACTGGCGGCGCGATCAAGGGGCGTGTACGCGGGGACATATATTATGGCACGGGCGCAGATGCTGGTGCACGCGCTGGAACACAAAATGCACCCGGCCGCATGTGGGCCTTCCTGCCGCGCGCTGTGGCAACGGCAATCCTCGGGCCAGATGAAAACCGCGCTGTCGGAGAATAGGCGAGAAACCTCATGCCGAAGCGCCCGCTAAAGCCCGAAGAGAAACGTGCATGGGCGCGCGTTGCCAAAACCGTTCGTCCAAGGCCCGGGCAAACACCTCCGGCCATGCTCCCTTTGGATGCAGCCGATCCGGCCGCGCCAGCTGGGCAAAAAACATCACACGCAAAAAACAGCCCTACCCGCAATATTTCGCAAAAAAGCACGCACAAACCCGCGCGCCGCGCGCCTTCTACCCCTGCCCCTATTCCAAACCGTGGCCGGGAACGACGCATTCGCCGTGGACAGGCAACCATCTCTGCAACACTCGACTTGCATGGACACACTCAAGACAGCGCGCAATCTCAGCTTTTGCGTTTCCTCAGTCGTCACCAACACGTCGGTGCGCGCTGTGTACTGGTAATCACTGGCAAGGGGCGTCTCGGTGAAGGCGTCCTCAGACGGCAATTGTTCAGATGGCTCGGCACGCCTGATGCACGAAGCCTTGTCAGCGGATATGCCGAGGCCCACCGCAAACATGGCGGATCGGGCGCATGGTATATTTTCCTCAAAAAAACCGGCGGCTAAAAAATACGCGCCGAACCCCAAGGCTCGGCGCGCATATTATCTGTCTAAATTTCTGGCTTATTCTGGGCCGGAAATCTCGTGGCCTTCAGCGCGCAGCATGGTGATCACGCTGTCATCGCCAGCCAAATGTCCTGAACCAACCGCAACGAACACTGTGCCTGGCTCATCCAACATGGCTTCGATCTGCGGCACCCAATTCTTGTTGCGCTGAACCAAGAGCGCATCATAGGCCTCTTCCCCGCCAATCGCGTCTGGGTTTGAGATGATTTCACCTAGTCCGGCAACATCGCCGTCGGCCCACTCATCAACAAGTGAATCGAGCATGTCTGCGCCCAAATCGACCGTTTGCGAAGCAAAGACGAGACCCTCGACCTGATCTTCCATATCCGCACCTGCAAGAATATTGAGCTGATCTTCAGCCGTTTCTAAATAACCCAACGTCTTACCGGCGGTTTTGGCCTCAGCGACCAATACCTGCTCGACCCCAGATTCTGGATTATAGCCTGCTTTGGTAATTTGGGCGATTTGCATCTGCAAACCCACCATCCAGGGCTTTAACTGTTGAAGCGCGCCAAGCGGTGCACCAAGCGTCGACTGCAATGCGGCTTCAACAACCGCTTCATCCTCATCATCAATAACGTCGTTAAGCTTTTTTCCATCCGTAAACACCGCCAATTGGCCAACCAGAGCGGTCATTTGCTGCTGTGCTTCAGGGCTATCAGTGTCTGCTTCCAAGACCAATCTGTCTGCGCTGGCAAAGGCTGCATCGATGGTCTCATTGCGCCACTCCGTTTCCGGGCGCAAAAGGTGCACTGTGCCGAATATATGTACCGTCGTGTCCTCATCGCTCAGCGTCCAAAGCGCTGGTGAACCGGGACCGCTCGTCTCTTCGGCCCGCTCAATACTCGCTTGCAAGCTAGCAAGGACGTCTTCCGTGGATGGTTTCTCATCCTCTGCAACAGCAGAACCGGCGATCATAGCCAAACCCGCCAGCATGGCACCAAGTTTGAGAGATTTTTTTGTCACTGACATTGGGGAACCCTTCTAAATAATATCTATATATGTGCGCCATCACAGTAAGAGAGGCAAGAAAGCGCCTACTACAAATAAGCACATTTTATCGATTTTCAACAAATTATTTTTTCAGAGCCTTGCGCTGGGAAGCCTCATCGGCCAAATGACTAATATGACTCACCAAAACACCCACGGCACCGCCCTCTGGTACGGCACCACTATTCTCGCGGTTCGAAAAGCAGGCAAACTCTGCGTCATTGGCGACGGCCAAGTCTCAATGGGCCAGACCGTTATGAAGGGCAATGCGCGCAAAGTGCGCCGGATTGCTGGCGGCGATGTCATTGCCGGATTTGCCGGCGCAACCGCAGACGCCTTCACCCTGTTTGAACGGCTGGAAGAAAAGCTGGAACGCTTCCCCGGCCAGCTTCAGCGCGCCGCCGTTGAGCTTGCCAAGGACTGGCGCACGGAAAAATACCTGCAAAAGCTGGAAGCCCTGCTCATCGTCGCGGACAAGGACACCACCCTCGTCATCACCGGCATGGGCGATGTGTTGGAACCTGAACATAATGTCGTGGCGATTGGATCTGGCGGCAATTACGCGCAAGCTGCTGCGCTCGGCATATTGGAATATGAAGACGACGCGGAAACCATTGGCCGAAAAGCCATGCAAATCGCCGCCAATATCTGCGTTTATACAAATGACGCGTTTACTGTGGAACTGCTTTAATGTGAGGGACTGAGATGAACCGGAGGGATATAGAAGAGGCGCGCTTGGCGGGCATATTGGATGATGCCAAAGCGGCTGAATTGACCGCATTCTTGAAATCCCGCGCGGATCCGGGTGCAAGTTCCGATGACGAATCGCTGCGCTTCCTGACAAATTTCAATGACATCTTCATTTCAATCGGCATCGTCATTCTGACGGTTGGCTTGGCCATGGTCTCTGGCGCGATGTTTGGCACCACCGGAAACGCCATTGTAATGATCTTGCCGATCATTATCGTGCTCTGGCTTATGCTGGAATATTTCGCCGGACGCCGCCGCCTTCTCCTGCCCAGCATGACGCTAACCGTCATGATCACCCTCCAATTCACCCTCTTAACCGCGCTGGTCGCCAATGGCCTGGGCTCAGTAGACAGTGCCGCGGCGACATTTGGGACTGATTTTGGTGAGAACTTTAAAACGATCAAAGGCGTTGCCCTCTGGTCGGCTGGCGGAGCGATTATCGCGACGGGGCTGATTTATGCCCGCTTCCGGTTGCCCTTCGCCCTATTCCTGATTGCTGTGGCGGTTGCCATTGGCCTCTATGTCGAAGTTTTCACCAATGGCAATGTCAGCTCGATCTATGGCGGCAGCGCAAGCTTTCTGATCGGCCTTGCCACACTTGCCGTCGCCGTCTTCTTCGATGCGCAGGATCCGGCGCGCCAGACGCTGAGCTCGGACAATGCATTCTGGCTTCATCTGGCTGCTGCGCCGCAAATCATGCTCGGCCTGCGCGCCATCTTCTCAGGCGGCACTTATAGCTCCTTGTCTGCGGGCGAAGCGGTGCCTTTGCTGATTGCCCTTTTCGCCTTCGGCATCTTGTCACTCGCGCTCAATCGCCGGGCATTGATTGCCGCCGGACTGCTAAGCTTCTGGGTCGCCTTTAATGCCATTTCCGATGGTGCGACAAGCGGGATCTGGCAAATTGCAATCCCGCTCCTGCTGCTCGGCGGCGGCATTGTGCTGCTCGGCGCGGGCTGGAAAACGGCGCGCAGATTAGTCCTTGCCTTTGTGCCACAATCTGGCATTTTCGCGCGAATTTTTCCTCCTGAACCTGCTTAACTCCCGGACACATATTTCATGACCGTACTCACCCCGCGCGAGATCGTCGCCGAACTTGATCGCCATATTGTTGGCCAGACACAAGCCAAGCGCGCTGTGGCCATCGCCCTGCGCAATCGCTGGCGCCGTAAACAGGCAGACCCGGCCATCCGCGATGAGATCACGCCGAAGAATATCCTGATGATCGGGCCGACCGGTGTTGGCAAAACCGAAGTGTCGCGGCGTCTGGCAAAGCTCGCCAATGCGCCCTTCCTGAAGGTTGAGGCCACCAAGTTTACCGAGGTCGGCTATGTCGGGCGAGACGTGGAGCAGATCATCCGCGATCTTGTAGAAGCGGCGATCAGCACCGCACGCGAAGCACGGCGCAAAGCGGTCGAGGATGAAGCTGTAACGGCGGCTGAAGACCGTCTGATCGATGCGCTCGTCGGGGCAGACGCGCAAAGCTCCACCAAGGAAGTTTTCCGCCGCAAGCTACGCGATGGCGAACTTGACGATAAGCCGCTGGATATCGACCTTGCTGAAACGGGCGGGCCGCAAATGATGGACCTTGGCGGCGGCATGGGCGGCAGTCAGCTCGGCATGATCAATCTCTCGGACATGCTCGGCAAAGCCATGGGCGGACGCAACAAACGTGTACGGACGACTGTTGCAGAAGCCTATAAGCCCCTGCTCGAAGAAGAGGCTGACAAGCTGATTGATGAAGACGCGATCATCCGTGAAGCCGTGCGCACCACCGAAGAAGACGGGATCGTCTTCCTGGACGAGATCGACAAAGTCGCCGCCAAATCAGGGCGCGGCGGGGCTGATGTCAGCCGCGAAGGTGTCCAGCGCGACCTCCTCCCCCTGATTGAAGGCACGACAGTAACCACAAAGCGCGGCGCGGTAAAAACCGACCATATCCTGTTCATTGCGTCTGGCGCGTTTCACGTCTCCAAACCCTCTGACCTCTTGCCGGAGCTGCAAGGCCGTCTGCCAATCCGTGTCGAGCTTGATGCGCTCAGCCGCAATGATATGCGCCGCATTCTGGTCGAACCGGAAGCGAGCCTCATCAAACAACATGAAGCGCTGATGAAGGCTGAAAATGTCACCCTCACCTTCACCGAAGATGCGATCGACACGCTTGCCGATCTCGCTGTGAAGGTGAATGACACGGTAGAGAATATCGGTGCACGCCGCTTACAGACTGTGCTGGAACGCCTGCTCGATGAAATCTCATTCGACGCTTCAGAAAAATCCGGCGAGACGATCAACATTGATGCCGCCTATGTCACCGAAAAAGTCGCAGAACTTGCAGGCGACAGCGACCTCTCAAAGTTTATCCTTTAAGGGCCGTCTGGTTGGGACGGCCCTTATTGGCGGACAAGCCGATCAGTCGTCGCTTCGCACGCTGAGAAGGCACAGCGCCAAAAGCAATGTGGCCGCAACGCCTGAGCCTCCGGCAACAGGGCTCGGAAGGAAGCCCCGCAGCCCGAACATCATAACCAATGTATTCGCGCCCAAAGCCAGCGCACCAACCAAGGCCGTCACGCCGCCTAGAAGTTTGTTGCCATCCTTCAACTTGGCCATGCCGAACACAATCGCGGCCAAGCCGAGCAGAATTTTTGCTGCATTATATCCAAAGAAAGAGAAGGCCACGACCGAAAACGCAACCCCGGCGAGCTCAGGGTTTGCCCCTGCCGCTTCGCGAAATGGACCGAATTGGGTCAAGCCCACGCCTACTTGTATCACATTGAGCACGGCGCAAAATGCGATCGCGGAAAAGCCCAGCGAATAACGTTTCGCCATGACCAGCGCCGAACCCGCAAAAGCGGCCAGCATTACAAATAGAAGCCCTTCCAGTCCCCAAATGACTTGCCGGTCAATTTCGGGCGCATACCGATATAGGACTGTATAGATCGGTTGCGAAATCGCTGCCAGTAATAGCAGGACACCAACAATTTTAACGGTGCGGTCTTGTGAGAGTTCCATATGTGTTTCCTTAGACAAAGGTGACGCTAGCCAGAAATGTGCGAGCGCAAAACGCAAAGCTATAACCAGTCGGCCAAAAGCTCAATGGAAGCTTCCGCGCGGTAGAATCCGTGATGTCGAGCGCACACGTTTTGACACATCAATTATTCTGGCAGATCATGATGGCGAGCGGGAGGAACCTATGGACGAATGTACGACAGAGGCGAAGCGCAGCACAGGCTGGGGTTTTTGGATTATTGGCGGGCTGGCTTTGGTGTGGAATGGTATTGGCACAGTATTATGGGGCGGTACGAGTTTCATGCCGGATATTTTTCTTGAAGGACAGCCTACGGCCTATATTGATTATGTTTCCAACTTGCCGGGCTGGGTTGGTTGGAGCTGGGGGCTGGGTGTCGTTGGAGGCGTCGCTGGATCCCTTTTCTTGCTCTTACGCAATAAGTTAGCCGTCCCATTATTTGCGCTTTCATTGCTTAGCGCCGTTGTGAACCAGGCTGCATATTTCACGAATCCCCCACCAGATGGATTTCTCAATATGCCATTGGTCGTGTTCATTATCGTGTGCGCAATATTCTTGCTGTGGTTTTCGATTTCGATGAAGCGCCGTGGGGTATTGTGTTGAGATTGTGCCTTGCCCGGATGGTTGATTGGCAGCAATTGATGCGGGCTTACCAGTAGGCAGCCTACATCTTAAGCCGCGCTTAAGCGGATTTTAAGCACGCCGCGCTATACCCTTTTCGAAATGATAGGGAGACTGATTGTTATGCGGTTGAATACTGAGTTTTTAGGTAAGTCTGTCGCCGCGGCGGTTTTGGCAATTTCGTCTCTTTCGGCTTGCGGGTCGAAGGTTGAGCCTGTGAAGCCAAGCGTTGAACAACAAGCTTCATTGGACCGACTTTACAAAAGATGTGGACCCGCAGAAGCAACAACGCCGGCAAAAAAGCTGAAAAATCTGGCCCGGCTTAGAAAGCCCGACATTTATTTTACATGCGATGACATGAAACAGCTTTGCGAAACCGATTATGCAAATGAGCGTTGTCAGGGCATGATAACCGTTGCCTCTATTGAAGCTGCTTTTCACAAAGCCTGTCGGACAGGTAACAAACCGTCTGCATGTAACAAAGTAGACGCTTGCAATGCAAATGGGTTTGAATCGCCTGAGTGCTTAAGCGCAATTAAGCCTTATAATCGGTGATAGGCATTTAGCAGGCCCGCCAAAACGGACATGTCGCACTAATTCGCTTATTACTAGGCCGCCACCTCATCGCGCACAACATGCGCTTGTCCCCAATCAAACAAATGGCTGAGGACAGGCGCGAGGGCTTTGCCTTGCGCAGTTAAGCGATAGTCATAACGTCCTTTGGCGTAAGGTTCTTTAGCGAGCACGCCCGCCTCGACCAATTTCGCCAGTCTTTCAGCCAGAACATGCCGGGTCAGGCCAAGGCTTTGCTGAAAAGCATCAAAGCGCGTCTTGCCGAGGAAGCAGTCGCGCAGGATCAAAAGCGTCCATCTATCCCCAACCACGGAAAGACTGCGCGCAATCGGACACGTATCAGATTTCAGATCAGACCATTTCATAGTGATTGTTTTTACACAGAAAACCTAATAAGTTCCAAATTAGAACGTTTAAAATGGAACTTGCGAGGCCCAAATTGGCGAAATCATTCCAGTTTTTCTACGATTACACGTCCCCCACAGCATATATTGGCGATTATGCCGCTCGCGCCGTGGCTCAGCGAACCGGCGCGGAAATGATCTATCAGCCAATATTTCTTGGCGGTGTGATGCAGGCGACTGGCAATCGTCCACCGGGCATGGTTGAGGCGAAGGCCAAATATATGGGCAAAGATGTCCCCCGCTGCGCGGCCCGTTATGGCCTGCCCTTTGGGTTCAACCCCTTCTTCCCGCTCAAGACCCTTACCCTATTGCGGGCAAGCTTAGGGCTGGAAGGCGAAGACCTCGCCAAATTCCGCGACGCCTGCTGGAGCCATATCTGGGGCGAAGATGGGCATAAAAACCTTGGCGAGCCGGATGAGATCAAAGCCATGTGCGCCAAGATCGATATGGATGGCGACAAAATCGTCGCTATGGGCAAGGATGAGGCACTGAAAGCCAAACTCATTGCCAACACGGAAGAAGCCGTCGCGCGCGGCGCTTTTGGCGCGCCCACCTATTTTGTCGGCGAGGAGATGTTTTTCGGCCATGACAGGCTGGACTATGTGGAGAATTTAGTGGGCTAAGGCGTGATCCGATGAAGATACCCCGATTTATTGACAACCGGCGATCCTACCGAAAGCGTAACCTTTTTGTTGTGGTAGAGCCAACAAGAACGGACACGTTTCTTGAAATAAAATGGGTGCGACCAGAATTAGAGCGCACGGAGATGACAAAACACTTGCGGCCAAGGCAGGTTACGCTGCAAGGGCTCTGGAAAGATCTGGACTATACTTACACGGACGAGATTTACACGTTTGCCTGCGGTATTAAGCCTGAGACACTCCCGCATATTGAAGTCTCACCTACGCAGCTTAGTCTTTACGGAAAAAAAGAAGAGCGCATCTCCTACCATCCTGAATGTTACCAGCATGTGGCGATTCACAGGCAATCGGCTGACACCTTGCAATTTTACCAACAGCATAACATGCTCGTTCTTCGGTTTCTGGAAGACCTTAATACCTTGAAAGGGAACTTGTTCTTCCCCTTACATTTTCGGGATAATGTGCCCCGCGCCTAAAGCGCTAAAACCTTTGCCATGCCAATGCCCCGTTAGTTCCTTGTAAAAATTCTTGCATCAGTTCTGATCGCGTTTTGCCGTTAAGTTTATATCCTGAATAATTTATCCAACGCTGCCAGGATTCGCTCGCCGTCCTGCCAACAACACGTGCATCTCCAAGCGGTGCTCCGCCCAGTGTTTGTTGTACGACCTTTTTTTGATCAAGATCAGGACGCCCATGATCCAGCAGCGCAACGGCAAAATCGTGTGAATCCAAATAGAAATTAGCCATGTGGCATTGAGATGGCCGCTTCTTGCTGATCAACCCCGACCCGGCATAGGAAGCGTCTTTATAGCCATGCTCCACGCACGCATGGTAATGCGCCAAAGACACCATGACACGGGTTAAGTGGAGTTTTTCATTCTTGGGCAGAGGGTTTGTCATGGCGCGAAATGTTGAAAGAGCTTGCGAAGGTGAGGCTGTCGAAAAAGCTGTCCCCTCTGGAGCCGAAAATTTGGTACCACAAATGTACCATCTGCATTTTTCTTCGCTTTCGGTGTAATTGCTGATGTTGCAATGCCCGCCTGAACCTCATCCAGGATTGTTGTGCACCCGGCGACCAAGGAGCCCGTCATAAGGATAACGGCCATCAATCTCGTCTTAATCTTATAAGTCATCTTCAGTTCTTCCCCTCCGAAAATATTAGTAGAGCTTATATTGATCGTTTTCTTATTCTAACGCGTGACGATGTTTGGGCAATAGTATGAACTTTTCAAGACTTAAGCTATTCTAGGAAAGGCAGATGTTTTCGGGCATGATCGGCAGGATTATCTCGAAGACAGGCTGAACTGACAAATTTATGCCCCAATCAAGATCAAGCTGGAATAAAGCTTTCCTTTTTCGGCAGGGTTTGCTTATTGGGGTCCAAACTTAATCAAAAATGGGAATAACCATGTCTGCAATCCTACACCTCGCTATTCCGGCAGGCGATCTCGCCAAAACAACAAAATTCTACACCGATGTTCTGGGATGCACCCTTGGAAACGGCGAAGAAGGCCTTTGGGTCGATGTCAATTTCTGGGGTAATGAGCTGACACTACATCAAAGCGAGGAACAGCTTCCTTGCGTTCGCCACGATGTCGATATGGGCGCTGTATTGGTTCCGCATTTCGGCATCCACTTGACACAAAGTGATTTCGACGCGGTCAAGGAACGTATCGCCGCTGCAGGTCTAGAATATATCGATGAACCCTATCGCCGCTTTAAAGGCGACAAGTATGAGCAGGAAACCTTTTTCATCGCCGATCCCAACAATAATACGCTTGAGATCAAAACAATGAAAAACCCGGAAGTGCTCTTCCCTGATACTTAAACAACCCGTTTCTTCGCAAGGTTCAGCGAATAACCGAAAAGACCTCACCCGCTCATTTCATATGGGCGGGTGAATGCGTTTTACGTCTATTTATGCAGTATCACCGGCATCCAAGTGTAACCCTTCACGAACGGGTTTGGTGTCAGGCTTGGCTCAGCCATCACCTCAACATGTGAGAAACGCGCGAGCACCTCTTCCCAGAGAATGCGCAATTGCAGCTCGGCGAGACGATTACCGACGCAGCGGTGGATGCCAAACCCGAAAGACAGGTGACGGCGCACATTCGGGCGCTCAATCCAGAAATCATTCGGGCGCTCGAACTGGCGCTCATCGCGGTTGGCCGAGGCATACCACATGGCAACCTGATCGCCCTTCTTGATGGTTTGCCCATGCATTTCAACATCTTCCATCGCGGTTCGGCGCATGAAAGCGAGCGGTGTCTGCCAGCGGATCGCTTCAGAAACCATGCTCGGAATCAAATCGTGATTCTTCTTAAGTATCTCAAATTGCTCAGGGAATTTATTTAGCGCTAAAACAGAACCCGTCATCGAGTTGCGGGTCGTGTCATTGCCGCCAACGATCAGCAGGATCACATTACCAAGTATTTCTTTCGGGATCATATTCTTGGTCTTCTCGCCAAGCGCAAGCAGCGTCATCAGATCATTCGAACGCGGATTAGCTTTACGGTCTTCGAAAATCTGCACGAAAGTCATCATGCATTCGAGCATTTCAGTGCGCCACTGATCTTCCCCGCCCGGACAAATATCGGGGTTACGCATGCCGGTCGCGACATCTGACCAGCGCGTGAGTTGGCGGCGGTTCTCAAACGGGAAATCGAACAGCGTGGCGAGCATCATCGTCGTCAGCTCGATCGACACCGTATCGACCCAGTCAAACGGCTCTCCTACTGGCAAACTATCAAGCAAATCCTGTGTGCGTTTGCGGATCAGCGGTTCAAACTCTTTCAAATTGGGCGGGCCAACGGCTGGCTGAACTGTTTTGCGCTGGGCGCCGTGTTGCGGCTCGTCCATGGCGATAAACATTGGCAGATCAAAGTCAGCCGGCGGTTCGCCGAGGGTAATGCCCCCATATTCCCAACTGGAAGAGAAGCGCTTGTGATCGATATCGACCTTCATCACGTCTTCATAGCGCGTGATGGACCAGAAACCGCCGACAAAACTTTCCTCGCAAAAATGCACGGGCGCCTCATCGCGTAGACGCTTAAAACGCGGCCAATAGGCTTCTTGCCGCCACAGTTCCGGGTCAGCCATATTTATCAGATCCAGAGCAATCTCATCAGCCGGGACCGGAGCCTCGCCGTATTTCAACTGGTTCCAATGCAAAGGATCACGCTCAGTCACTTTTGGACGTTCCAGGGCGGGATGATCGCTAAATTGCGCGGCTGTATCGGCCATTGTCTTTTCTCCTCAGCTGAGCATCTCGGCTCTTGGGAATGAGGCTAGCATAAAACAAATAAAAAAACTATGACGGGGGCGTCACTTATTTTGAATCTGACGCGATGATCGCCAGCCTTAAAGTGTGTAATTGTGGCCGCGCGCCGCGTGGATGGCTGCGCGCAGATCTTTCGCAAACGCTTTGCGCCTTTTCGGCGTTAGAAAACGGCCAATGGCCCATGCTTTTCGGCCATATTGCAACGTCAGAAAGCTATTATGGGTGACCGGCTCATCAAGCGCGACGCGGACAAAGGCGGTCGGAATATCGGCCTTTTTGTCAGGCTTGCCGCGCTGCATATGCCAAAGCCGGACATGGGTTTCATCCACACGCACATAGGTGACTTGTTCCTGGGCGCGGAAGTGTAAGCGAAACGCCAACCAGATCGCCAAGGCATCAAGCCCAAAGAACCCAAAGACCGGCCAAGCACCAACCATCCAATACAAAACACCGGCAGCAAAGCTAAACAGAGCAACGAGGCTCATCACAATCAAGAAAGCCGGTCTGCTAAGCGACGCATTCGGGTGAAGCTCAGTGTCGAGATAAATCGTCGGTTCGTCGTCTTTCATGCGTTCCAGTGTTGCTTAAACATGCCCGTTTCACACTGCGGCCTTGCGCCGCGCCGTGCTTTGCCTAGAAAGACCCTATGAGCAATCCTGCACCACCCAAAAAGAAACCTGCGACCCGCAAAAAGAAGCGGCGAAGCCCAGTGTTTAACGCCGCCAAAGCGACAGAATTTTACACCGCGCTTGCCAAAGACAGACCAAACCCGAAAACCGAACTGACATTCACCTCCCCTTACACGCTTGTGGTTGCGGTGGCCCTTTCAGCCCAAGCGACGGATGTTGGTGTGAATAAAGCCACAAAAGGTCTGTTTGCGGTCGCCGACACGCCGGAGAAAATGTTGGCGCTGGGCCTCAAAGGGGTTGAAGACCATATCAAGACCATTGGGCTTTGGCGTAATAAAGCAAAAAACGCCATCGCCATGTCGCAAATCTTGTTGGATGAGTTTGATGGTGTTGTCCCGCAAACCCGCGAAGATTTGATGCGTTTGCCCGGTGTTGGGCGCAAAACAGCGAATGTCGTTTTGAACGAAGCTTATGGACAGCCCACAATTGCTGTCGACACGCACATTTTCCGCGTTTCAAACCGTACCGGCCTTGCGCCCGGCAAAACGCCTGATGAGGTCGAAGCACAACTTGAGCGCGCCACACCGGTCGATTTCAAGCTTGGCGCGCACCATTGGCTTATCCTTCACGGGCGCTACACATGCACGGCGCGCAAACCAAAATGCTGGGCATGCTCCATTGCACATTTGTGTAAGTTTAAACCAAAATTACAAGACCCCGCCAAAACGTCAGATCTTGGGCCAAAATCGTAATATTTTTGCCACACTGAGCTATTAATACTGTGACCTGTAATGCGACATGGACCAGATTGTGATAGCTCTTGAATCTCACACGTTAACTTGAGATGAAAATATCCTGTCATGAGACTATATACACCGAGCACCAATACTTTATGGTGTAAGTTTAGTTAATACTGGTAGTGTACCCTTCTTTTGGTTGGGTTTTTTTGAAGGGTTTTTGAAATGGTTGTTTCCCCTACGGCCAGCAGTATCCCCAGTCGCCCCGGCGATTTCAGCACGCTGAGCGACGCGCTTGACTATGCCGCGACCGGCGACACGGGCGTGAATTTCTATTCTTCCAACGGCTCCGTCAAACATGTCTTGCCATATCGGCAATTGCGCGCCGAAGCGATTGAGCTTGCAAAGCACCTCATTCCTCTGGCGCCCAAGAACGCCTTGGTCGGCCTCATTGCAGAAACGTCACCGGCTTTTGTGCGCGCATTTTTTGCCTGCCAATATGCTGGCCTCCTACCCGTTCCGATGCCTGTACCCACGACAATGGGCGGCAAGGATAATTACCTCCACCAAATTCGGCAGATGTCACAAACGGCAAAAGTGTCTTGCTTGTTTGTCCCAGAACGCCTCACCGATATGCTGGCCCCGCTTCAGGAGCTCACAGGTCTTTCGCTTTATCAGCTGGAAGACCCCGGCCTGACAGAGCGCAGTGATAAGCTTCGCCCGCATAGCGCCGATGATCTGTGCTACATCCAGTATTCTTCAGGCAGCACCAATGACCCTAAAGGCGTCATCGGCTCGCAAAAGTCTGTCGTCGCAAATTGCCACGCTATCATCGCCCACGGCTTACAGGTCCGCGAGAATGACCGGGCTGTGTCTTGGTTGCCGCTGTATCATGATATGGGCCTTATCGGCTTCCTTGTCGCGCCGATCATGTCGCAGCTCTCTCTCGACTTGATGGCCCCGTCTGATTTCGCAAGGCGTCCGCTGACATGGCTGGAAATCATCAGTCGCAATAAGGGCACGCTAAGCTATAGCCCAAGTTTTGGATATGAGATCTGCGTGCGGCGTTGGCGCAATGACAAAACGCTCGACTTATCTAGCTGGCGCGCGGCCGGCATTGGCGGAGATATGGTCCGCGCCGATGCGTTGGATGCATTTGCCGAAACATTCGGAAAATTTGGCTTCTCTGATAAATCCTATGTTCCAAGCTATGGCATGGCAGAAGCGACACTTGCCATCGCATTTGCACCGCTTGGCCAAGGTGCGATACCGGACATGGTCGACAATGATCGCTTGCGTAGAAGCGGCGAAGCTCTACCTGTTTCTGATATTACCCAGACCAGCGCCAAGCGTACATTTATGCTATGCGGCAAAGTGCTTCCGGGTCATGAAATGGAAGTGCGCGATAAAGCTGGCAAAATCCTTGGAGACCGGCAGGTCGGGCGTATCTTTGTGCGGGGGCCATCCATAACACCCGGTTATTACCTGAACGAGGATGCCACCAATGCTGCCATCTCTGAAGATGGCTGGCTGGAAACAGGCGACCTTGGTTATTCCTTGGACGGACAAATTGTTATCACAGGTCGCTCCAAAGACCTCATCCTCGCACATGGCCGTAATATTTGGCCGCAAGATCTTGAGTGGGCTGTTGAGAGCGCTGTCTCCGCCCGGATCGGTCGAACGGCGGCCTTCCCGGTTGAAAGCGAAAATGGGTCTGACGAAATCGTCCTCCTCGTGGAGTGTCGCTCACGGAAGCCGGAAAACCTTATTCGTGTTCACGCCGAAGCCAGCGCCGCAGCCCGTACCGCTGCAAATGCAAGTGTGCGCATCGGCCTTGTTCCCCTTTCCAGCCTGATCGTTACATCGTCTGGAAAAATCAGCCGCGCGCGGGCCCGTCAGAAATTTGTGCATGGTGGGTTTGAAGACCTTACCGATCTGACCGAGCACGAAGCCCGAAAAACTGCTAGCAATGGATCAGATGCGAGGTAGATGGACACGTCGTCCGGGCATCTCGTAGCACTGACAGGAGCCACCGGTTTCCTCGGACGATCGGTTGTGCGCGAACTGTCCGCATCGCCCACCCATCATATACGCGCCCTGACCCGGCGACCGAAAACGACAAATGGCGTTGACTGGATCGAAGGCGATTTAGACACCCTCCCCGCCCTGACCCACCTCTGCCAAGGCGCCGACACATTGATCCATATTGCCGGGCTAACAAAAGCGCGCACGCTCAAACACCTTCTCGATGTCAACGAAAAAGGCACAGCCAGCCTCGTCCAGATTGCACGCGAAGCTGGCATTAAACGATTTATCCTCATCTCATCAATCGCCGCGCGCGAACCGCATTTGTCTCATTACGCAAATTCAAAACATGCCGGCGAAGAAGCAGCGCGCGCGCAGTGCGGAGATATGGAGCTTTTGATTATTCGACCCCCCGCAATCATCGGACCGGGTGATGATGCGATCAAACCAATGTTGGATATTCTCAAGCGCGGCTATCTTCCCGCCCCTGCCGGACGCGCTGGCAAAGAAGGCAAAATGGCATTTGTCTATGTTGATGATGTTGCCCGTTTTATCGTCTCTTGCATTAGCGCAAAAATCGACCGTCAGACCCTCACCCCCTATGGCGCAACACCTGTGACCACTTGGCAGAGCCTTGCCGAAGATGCCGCAAAGGCTTTGGACCGGCCAGTTAAACTTGTTTCAATTGCGCCGAGCCTATTAAAAATAGCTGCTTTTTTCGCTGAAATCGTAAACAGTATGCTATTTCGGTCTGGGTTTTTCAATTCAGGCAAGGTAAGAGAATTACTACACCCAGACTGGACGGGCGACATAGAGATTGGAGGATCTCGGAGCCTGCAAGACGCATTCGCACTTACATTTCATCTTAATTCATTAGAAGAAAACTAGCTCACCGCATATAAAGAACGTAGGGCTAGACCTAAAGAGGACTCTTGTGACAGCTAACACTGAAGAAATATTATTTCAGAAAGTCACGGCGTTGCTGGTGCCTTACAACCATAATAAGGTTCCTGTTACGCAAGAAACAGAGATCATGGCTGAGCTAAATGTCGATTCTGTCGCGGTTTTTGACCTTATCATGGAGGTCGAAGACGAATATGATATTACCTTCCCTATGGAAACGGTGAGTGAAATAAAATCCGTTGGCGATTTGATCGATACGATCCGCAAACTAAAGAACATATAGCAAGGCAATATCGGGAATGAGTATTTTTTCAAAATTCGATCCTTATCTAGAGCGGCTAACAAAAGCACTCCAGATCGGTCGTAGTCCGGTGGGTATTCAGTTTGATGAAGTGATCTCGCCAACGCGGGGCATTATCGACGGCAAAGAAGTCATCCTTGTTGGCACCAATAATTATCTCGGCCTCACCTTCGACGAAACATGCATGAAGGCCGCCAAGGACGCAATCGACAGGCACGGAACCGGAACAACCGGCTCACGCGTTGCCAATGGAAACTATGTCGAACACGCCAAGCTCGAACAAGCCGTCTCAAAATTCATGGGCACAGCTTCAACCATCGTTTTCTCTACGGGCTACCAGACCAACCTTGCTGCAATCGCCGGTCTGACCGATGCCAAGGATCAGATATTTATCGATGCTGATAGTCATGCCTGTATCTATGATGCGTGTCGCTTATCAACCGCTTCGACCATTCGGTTCCGCCATAACAATCCAGAAGACCTGGATAAGCGCTTGGCGCGTACGGAAAAACCTGAAGGCAATCGCCTCGTGGTCATCGAAGGCATGTATTCAATGTTTGGCGACCTGGCACCGATTGATGAATTTGTCGAAGTTACCCACAAGCATGGCGCGATGATCTATGTTGATGAAGCTCACTCATTTGGTAGCTTCGGGCCAACCGGGCGCGGGCTCGCTGAAGAACAAGGTGTGCTTGATCAAGTCGATTTCTATTCTGCGACTTTCTCAAAATCGCTCGCATCGATTGGCGGCTTTTGCACATCGCGCCACCCGCAGTTTGAGATGCTACGTGTGTCCCGGCCTTACATGTTCACGGCCTCTTCCTCCCCCTCTTCTATTTCGTCTGCACATGCCGCGCTTGATCGCATTGTCGAAACAAAGGGTGAGTTACACAAAAACCTTTGGGCGCGCTCTCGCCAGCTTCATAAAGGTCTCGCCGAGATGGGTTTTGAAATGGCCGCAGATGCCAGCCCCGTTATTGCTATTTTGCGCCCTGACGAAGAAACAGCCATCCGTGACTTCAACACATTGCTAGATCGCGGCGTCTATGTGAACTTTTCAGGCCCGCCAGCAACACCTGCTGGTATATCGCTTCTGCGCCTATCCTTATCGACAGCGCACACAAAAGAAGACATCGATACCGTGCTCACCGTTTTCAAAACGCTTGCGCAAGATAATGAAGCAACGGCTGCCGAATAGCCTCACCGGGCTGGGTTTGTCAGACGGACCTTGCTTCTCATGAGCAAATCGCCGCCTAGCGCCCGTCATGGATATTCCGGCAAACCTCTCTACCAAAAGCTCGGCCTAAAGCCCGGCATGCGCTACCTTACCATTGGCGCACCCGACCATTATCTGGATCTCGTCGCAGATGCTGAGGAGGTTTCCTTTTACACCCGCGCCAAAACCGCAGATGTGGTCCACCTCTTCTGCCGAAACCTCGCAGCCGCAGAAAAGAAAATTGAACCCGCCCTCACCCGCATTGCCGATAAGGGCATGTTGTGGGTCTCATGGCCAAAGAAATCTTCGCCCCTCTATAAGGACCTAACCGAGAGCGATTTTCGGCGTCTGATTCTGCCCTTGGGCTGGGTAGATGTGAAAGTTTGCGCCGTTGATCAGGACTGGTCTGCCCTAAAGCTTCTAAGGCGTAAGACCCCAGCCTAAGCGGTCATACCGATAAATAGCCCTACGAACTAAACTTTTTCCAGATGGCATCGCTGCCAAGACCTTCAATATGTTTGGCGTGAGCAGCCTCTTCGCTGGAAAGGAGCCGGGGCGGCAATGGTTTCGGCCGCGTAACGGCCTTTTTCCGCGTGATATTCCCTTTTGCTGGGCCTTCAAATTCAAAAGCACGCGCCCGCCCGCCAAGCAATTCCAGATACACAGTTGCCAATAATTGCGCATCGAGCAAAGCGCCGTGAAGCGTCCGGCTTTCCAGGGACACATCAAACCGCTTGCATAAAGCGTCGAGCGATGCAGGCGCGCCTGGATATTTTTTCCGTGCGATCTGCACTGTATCTACCCAGCGGATCTCTGGGATAGGCTTGCGGCCACAGCGTTTAAGCTCAGCATTCAGAAAGCCCCGGTCAAAAGCAGCATTATGAGCCACAATCGTGGAATCACCGATGAATTCCAAAAAGGAACCCACAATTGATGGGTCCTCAAAAGGAGGTTTATCTTTCAGGTCTTCATCCGTGATACCTGTAATGCGGATCGTCGCTTCGGAGACTTTACGGCCCGGATTTATAAACCGGCGAAACGTCTTGCCTGTCGGTATATGATTGATCAGCTCAACAGCGCCAAGCTCAATAATCCGGTCATCGCCCGACCAATCAAGGCCAGTGGTTTCCGTATCAAAGGAGATTTCTCTTAAGGTCTCACCCATATCAATCCTCGGTATCGTCGCCTTGCTTCAAGAGTTCTGTAATAGCACGCACGTGTTTTGCGGTGAATTCAAACCCAAAAGCTGTGGAAATAACAAAGTCAGCCCGGGCGCGTTTTTCAGCATTCGGGACCTGTTTGGCGAGGATTTTCTCAAATTCTGTCTCATCCATCGTTGCACGCGCCAAAACGCGGGCGCGCTGAACCTCTAAAGGTGCGCTGACAACCGCCACATAATCACACGCCTTATCCCCGCCCGTCTCAAATAAAAGCGGAATATCAAGCACGGCAAACGGCTCATCCGCCTCCTGAACACGCGCCCGAAAAGCCATCTGGCTGCCAGCAACCAAGGGATGGACGATATTGTTTAGCTCAGACAAAGCCTCCGGCGTCTTCAGCACGATATCGCGAAGCCGATCACGCACAATCGCGCCCGCCTCCACGACGCCCGGAAAAGCAGCACCGACAGGATCAACAGCTGCTCCGCCCTTCGCATAAAGAGCATGGACCGCAGCGTCCGCGTCATAAACCGGCACGCCAGCCTCGGCGAACATTTTTGCTGTCGCCGTCTTCCCCATGCCGATTGATCCTGTGAGGCCCAAAAACTTGGTCATGCCATCTCCAAAACACTTCGGGCGCGCTGTAAGCCCTTTTCAACATCCGGCATAATTTTAAACCATCGGTCAAAAGAAAAAGCCGCCTGATAGACTAACATGGAAAGCCCGTCCGCGGTTTTCCACCCCTGCGCGGCTGCGGGCACCAATACGCTCTTAGCCGCTTTGCCATAAGAAATATCATAAAGGCAGGTTCCGTTCCCCGCCAGTAGATCAAGGTGCTTACCCGCAAAGCCAATGCTCGTTGTATTGACCACGATATCGAAACTAGCAGCCGTGCGCAGGGCATCAGAAAATTCGATCAGGCTTATATCCCTATGCTGAAAATCTGCAGCCAGATTATCAGCCCTCTCCCGCGTTCGGTTCGCAAGCGTAACCCCCACACCGTTTTCACACAAAGCATAAACAACCGCGCGCGCTGCCCCCCCTGCTCCCAGAACGAGCGCACGCTTGCCCGTGATTGGCTCCTCAAATAGCGGCGTTAGCGCAGCGATAAATCCGGGCGCGTCGGTATTGTCTGCGCCCCATGTTCCCTCGCCTGTTCGCCAAAGCGTATTCGCAGAGCCTATCGCTTTTGCGCGCGGTGTTATATCAGCTGAAAGCTTTAGCGCCTCTATCTTGTGCGGCATGGTGACATTTAAGCCCTTCACACCGCGATGCGCCAATATCTCTAGCGCTGAAGGAAGATCGCCGCTTGCGACTTGAAACCCGCGATAGTTGCTAACCACGCCATGATCGCGCATCCACCCATTGTGAATTAATGGCGACAATGATTGCGCGATCGGATCCCCAACAACACCATAAGTCCGGTTCATGTCTGCAATACTCCGCGCGCGCGCAGATAGTCCTGTAGCGGCAACAAGGGCAGGCCAAGAATTGAAAAATAATCACCCTCAATCTTGGAGAATAGCTGGCTGCCGAGGCTTTCTAATTTATATCCGCCGACGGTTGAAAGAAGGTCATCGCCCAGATGATCAATATAGTGCGCAATAAATTCGTCCGATAAATCGCGCATCGTTAAGTGCGGGCGCGCAAGGCGCCGCCAGATGATTTTCCCCTCTTGCGCGATAACGATTGCTGTTTCCAATATATGTGTTTGGCCAGATAAAGCCTTTAGGTGACTGCGCGCGCCTGCCAAGTCCTTTGGTTTATCAAAAGCCTGATCCCCAAGCGCCAGCATTTGATCCCCGCCAATGACAAGACCTGTTTCACTTTTGGATATTTTTATCGCCTTCAGCTCAGCCAGTTGCATGGCCTGCTCACCAATCGACAGGGCTTGCGCCCGCATTGCGATTTTCGCCGTCTCTTCATCGACATTGGGCTTTATCGCTATGGCTTTAATGCCCGCGTTTTCCAAGAGCTGCCTGCGGCTAGCACTGCCAGATGCGAGGATAAGTCTTTGGCTCATTGCGCCGCTCGCCGGGACAACGCGTTCAAAATCGCGGCTGCTGTTTCCTCAATCGAGCGACGGGAAACATCAATAACCTTCCAGCCATTGCGCTCAAACAGACGGTTTGCCTCAACCACTTCCGCGCGCACCGCCGCCTCATCAACATATTCGGTTTCAGATTTTTCATTGAGGCTCAAAAGGCGCTGACGGCGGATTTGCACGAGCCGTTCCGGGCTGACCTTCAAACCAACAATGAGTGGTTTTGAAAATGCGTTTAAATCAATCGGCAGCGGGATACCCGGAACAAGGGGGATGTTCCCCGCCCTTACCCCGCGATTGCCAAGATAAACACATGTTGGCGTCTTCGATGTACGGCTAACGCCTAAGAGGATCACATCCGCATCGACCAAGCCTTCAACATTCTGACCATCATCATGGGCCAGCGTATAGTCGAGTGCTTGCATGCGATCGAAATAGTCGGTGTCCATTTTATATTGCCCGGCCGTTCGCGAGGTTGATGCAACGCCCAAATGCCGGCTCAGCATATGCACGGCCTGATCAAGGACCGGGAGGGCTTGAAAGCCATTTTCTTTGCAAAACGCAACAAGTTGATCGCGCAATTCCGGATCTGAAATTGTGTACCAGACAACGCCCGGATACTTTTCTATATCTCCTAAAACCCGCGTCAGGTGCTTTTTCGAGCGCACCAGATAATAGGTGTGTTCAATGTGCTGTATGCCATTAAACTGCGCTGAAGCCGCGCGCAAAATAGCGTTTAGCGTTTCACCCGTAGAATCTGAAACAAGGTGAACATTGAAATAGATAGAAAGCCGCATGGAAAACCTTTTCCTTAGCCTACTTTCATGCCGGAAGCGTATTCTGACAGCAAGCCCTGTGGGTAAGTTGTGGAAGAAAACATTGTTACTGATTTATCGTAGATTAGCGCACACCAACACGTTCCTCATGCCGCATGTTCACATCCTGTCCCATGCTGTGACTCAAGGTTAATGAAAGGTTAATTTTTCTATAAGAGTCCAAAGGTTAACAAAATATGAAGCGACCTTTTGTCCTGTGGAGAAGGTGTGCAGTTCTAATTTCATCTCGCTCGTGATTTAGTTATCCACTGTTTCCACAGACTAATAATAATAAGCAAAAATAGATTTTTGAAAAAAGGTGGGCCCTTGGCTGACAAATACGATAAACCCTTACGCTCAACACTGCTTGGTAACCGGCAGTCAAAGCCACCTGTCTGGATGATGAGACAGGCCGGGCGTCACTTGCCTGAATATTTAGAGCTAAGAGAGCGTGCAAAGGATTTTCTCGATTTTTGCTACACACCGTCTCTAGCTACAGAGGCCACACTCCAACCGATCCGGCGCTATGGCATGGATGGAGCGATCCTGTTTGCAGATATCTTGCTCATATTAGATGCGATGGGATTGGATGTAAGATTTGAAAAAGGGGTCGGTCCACTCGTTCAACAAATCAATGCGCCAGAAGATTTAAAGAACGTACCTTTAACCCAAGTCGCTGATCGCTTGTCGCCCGTCTATGAAACGGTCTCGCGGGTAAAAGCGAACCTTCCTGATGAAACAACACTAATAGGATTTGCAGGATCGCCCTGGACGGTTGCACTCTATGCACTTGAAGGGCGCGGTAAGACAGATAAATCTTTTTCGCGTGGCTGGGCGCATGGCCGTTCTGAAGATTTGAGCGAGGTCCTAACGATAATTGCTGATGCAAGTGCTCACTATCTTGCCCGACAGGTCGAAGCCGGCGCCGATGTGCTGATGCTGTTTGATAGCTGGGCTGAGGGTTTGCCGAGTGATATTTTTAAGGAAATCATTATTGCCCCGACCAAGTATCTCATCAAGAAACTGCGTGATCTTGGTGTCAGTGTTCCAATTATCGGGTTTCCGCGCGGTGCAGGCGCTATGCTGCCAGTCTATGTTGAAGAGACAGGGGTAAACGGCGTTGGTTTGGATACAGCCGCCGTACCAGAATTTATCAATAGCAGCCTGCCGAAAGACTTCCCTGTTCAGGGCCATCTCGACCCTCTCCTGCTGATCGAAGGCGGAAAGCGCTTAGATAAACGTGTCGAGACATTGATCGATGCCTATTCTGATCGCCCGCATATCTTCAATCTCGGTCATGGTGTCCTGCCGCAAACTCCGATAAAACATGTCGAGCGTGTTCTGGAAATTATTAGAGGCAATGCCTGATGCTGGCTCCATATTACCTGCTATTCAAATCTCTGCATATTATCGCGGTCATTGTCTGGATGGCGGGTATATTGATGTATCCAAGACTTAAAATCTATCAGCTGCGCGATGAAACCGGCGGCAAACTTTTTGAGGAAATGAAGCTGGCGGGTGTGCGCTTGCGTAAAATCATTATGACGCCTGCTATGTTAGGAACTTGGCTCTTTGGATTTTTGATGATTGCCGCCAACCCAGCGATTATTAGCGCAGGCGGGCCGCTATGGTTCATCTTCAAATTTGCGATTGTTCTGGTTTTAAGCGGGTTTCATGGCTGGTTTGTTGCTCAAGGTAAAAAGATAGACGCTGGCGCCCCGCAAGTCACAGAGCGCACGCTGCGCATTCTCAATGAGGTCCCTGCAATTGGGATGGTCATCATTGTCTTTCTGGTTATTTTTAAACCCTTCTGAGATTCTCACAGCTTAGTTACTTCCAACCGAAAGTTTTACTTGACCTTATTATCTCTACACGAGATACAAAACCTAATTGCGAAGTGCCCAATATATATTCCGGGCCTACTCTCCTCCCTCTCGCGATATTCTTCAAATATTTAGGATCGATGTAAAATGGCTGATACAGCTACAGATGTTAAAACGCAGATTACACTGCGAGAGCTTAAAGGTAAGTCGCCCAAAGAGCTCGTCGAATATGCTGAATCTCTGGATGTTGAAGCTGCGCAGGCAATGCGCACACAGGATCTTCTGTTTGCCATTCTGAGGGAGTTGGCAGACCGGGACATTGAGATTATCGGGACAGGCGTTCTGGAAGTTCTGTCCGATGGCTTCGGTTTTCTTAGATCACCAGAATCGAACTATTTGCCAGGCCCCGATGATATTTATGTAAACCCAAAACTCTTAAAGAAAACAGGGCTTCGCACGGGTGACACAATCGAAGGACCGCTCAAAAGCCCGAAAGGCGATGAGCGCTATTTTGCCCTTGATGATGTAAGCTCGATCAATTTCGAAGCGCCCGAAAAAGCCAAAGATAAAGTTCACTTCGACAACCTAACGCCGCTTTATCCTGAAGAGCGCTTGATGATGGAGTCAAAGGATCCAACGAAAAAGGATCGCTCCGGACGCGTTATTGATATTGTTGCGCCAATCGGTAAAGGCCAGCGCGCTCTGATTGTTGCCCCGCCGCGTACTGGTAAAACCGTACTCTTGCAAAATATCGCCTCCTCCATCGAGGAAAATCACCCGGAATGCTACCTGATCGTACTTTTGATCGACGAGCGACCTGAAGAGGTGACCGACATGCGCCGCACCGTAAAAGGTGAAGTGATCGCATCGACATTTGATGAGCCGGCGACGCGCCACGTTTCAGTTGCTGAAATGGTTATCGAAAAAGCAAAACGCCTGTCAGAGCATGGCCGGGATGTGGTTATTCTGCTCGATTCTATCACCCGACTTGGCCGCGCCTACAACACAACCGTGCCAAGTTCCGGAAAGGTACTCACCGGCGGTGTCGATGCAAACGCACTTCAACGCCCGAAACGCTTTTTCGGCGCCGCCCGCAATATCGAAAATGGCGGGTCTTTGACAATTGTTGCTACCGCGCTAATCGATACCGGATCGCGCATGGATGAAGTTATCTTTGAAGAATTTAAAGGCACCGGTAACTCTGAAGTTATTCTTGATCGTAAGATCGCCGACAAACGGACCTTCCCTGCCATTGATATTATGAAGTCAGGCACACGTAAGGAAGAGTTAATAACGCCGAAAGAGCACATGCAGAAAATTCATGTCTTGCGCCGTATTCTCAACCCGATGGGAACCACGGACGCAGTTGACTTCCTGCTTGATCGCTTGAAGCAAACGAAGACAAACGAAGAATTCTTCGAGCTAATGAATAAAGCGAACTAATCAAATTTAGGTTCAAAAAAAGGGCCGCATCCAATATTTTGGTGCGGCCCTTTTGTATTCGTATGTGTCTCTATTTTAGAAACTGTATACCACACCGGCCCGCACGCCGATTGTGTCAAATGCAATTGTATCGAGAACTGGGCGGAAAGAGAGCTTGTCATTTAGCGCATATTGGAAACCGGCGCCTAATGTATAATCGCCGTCGCTACCAAAGCCATCAAAGTTAAACTCACGGTATCCAACGCGGCCAAATACAGCCAGATCTGTATCGAGCCGGTAGCCAAGGTTGCCAGTAAAGCCCCATGTGAAGTCGACAAAACTTTCTTCTGACCAGTGGATTTCAGCTTCACCTGCGACGTAGAATTGTTCGTTTAGGGCAAAACTGTAACCAGCTGCGCCGCCAAGTATGATTTGATCAAAACCAGCCTCGCCGTTTTCATAACCGACCTCGCCAGCTACATATGGTCCAATGAATGGGTCACCATCCTGAGCGGCCGCAGCGCCGGTGAGCATAACTGTCGTAAGTGCAGAGGCAGCAATTAGTTTCTTAAGCATGATCTGTGTCCTTTTTCATGATTGCAGATAAGGTAAATATCTGATGGGCGGGTTTTAAGGTGCTAATCCTTGCTAAATTCTTGACCAAATTGGCCGAGAATAAGACGAAGAATGAAGATAGAATTTTGTGTCCCAGGGGGCACAGTTTCTGTCACTTTGGTAATATGGACACATTGACAATTTAGCCCGTCTCCCGCACCTGCCCTGCATGAGCTTATCATCCACCAGGACAACGATTTGCGCCCTCGCCTCGGGCGCACCGCCAGCAGGTATTGCAGTTATTCGCATTTCTGGCCCCCAGGTAAAAGCTTTTTCAGCCGCGCACTTAAAAGGCGGATTACCCCGACCGCACATGGCCCGGTTGCGAAAATTGATCGATCGCTCTGGGGAATTAGTTGATGAAGCGTTAACCTTGTTCATGCCTGCTGGTGCTAGCTATACGAATGAGGATGTTCTGGAGCTGCATCTGCATGGCGGCCTGGCAATTGTTGATCATGCGCTCGAAACGCTGCTCGCTTTTCCGGGCATCGGTTTGGCCGAACCCGGCGAATTTACACGCCGAGCATTTGAAGCTGGCCGCCTTGATCTGACCCAAGCAGAAGGCATCGCTGACCTGATTGAAGCGGAAACGCGCGCGCAAAAAGCCCAAGCCCTTGCCCAAACAGATGGTGCGCTGAGCCAAATATATTCCGCATGGCGAGCGAGCCTTCTAAAAGCAATGTCACTATTGGAAGTGTCTGTTGATTTTCCAGATGAGTCTGAAGCTCCTGAAACCGTGCAAAAACCTGTTATGGAAATTCTCTTAAGTCTGGAATCAGAACTTAAAAACGCCCTGCGCGATGGCAAACTTCATCAGAGCGTGAGAGACGGGTTTAAGGTTGCGATCATCGGTGCGCCGAATGCTGGCAAGTCGACCCTGCTAAATCGCCTCGCCGGACGCGACGCTGCTATTGTTACAAACGTGCCGGGAACGACGCGAGATATTATCGAAGTGCGCACCCGGCTGGCTGGCCAGATCATTTGGTTTCAAGATACAGCAGGTTTGCGCCAGACCGATGATCCGGTTGAAATGGAGGGCGTAACACGTGCAAAGGCGGCGGGCGAAAAAGCCGACCTTCGCATTTTTCTTTCCGCAGATGATGCCCCCCTCTCCCCCACCTTGGAAGGTTTTCCGGGTCGGCAAAGCCAAGATCTCCTCGTCCGAAATAAGGCTGATTTGAAGGTTAATGAAAGGTTAAAGCCAGATCAGCTCGAAATTTCGGCTGAAACTGGCATAGGTATGGACAGTTTGATCGCGGCTTTGGAGACATGGCTCAGCGTAATAATTGGTGACATATCTGCCCCCATTATCACGCGCATGCGCCACCGCATCGGTATCGAAAAAGCACTTGCCTCGACGCGTGCGGCGATCAGGTTAGTCAAATCAAATGTGGGCGCAGAGCTTGCAAGCGAAGATGTGCGCCTTGCCGCGCGGGCCCTTGCGGCCCTCGTCGGAGAGATCGGCGTAGAGGAAATTTTAGGCGCCGTCTTCTCAGAATTTTGCATTGGGAAGTAAACACGTGAAACATGGGATGATGCTTTAGAAAAGCCTACGCAAGCGCGCGTTTTTAAGCTAAAGCCTGTCCCATGAATAAGCGAACTTCCTTTGACGTGATTATTATTGGTGGCGGCCATGCCGGGTGCGAAGCGGCGGCCACGGCTGCGCGCTTTGGGGCGAACACGGCGCTCGTCACACACAAGCTTTCAACCATCGGTGAGATGTCTTGCAACCCGGCGATTGGCGGTCTCGGCAAGGGACATCTCGTGCGGGAAATTGATGCGCTGGACGGGATCATGGCGCGTATGGCTGATAAGTCTGGCATTCAATTTCGTATGCTCAATCGCTCCAAAGGTCCGGCTGTGCGTGGCCCGCGCGCGCAGATCGACCGCGCGCTATATCGCAAAGCCATGCAGGCAGAACTTCGCGCTACGCCAAATCTCACACTGATCGAGGGCGGCGTCGAAGACCTCATCATCGCGGACGATAAATTGACCGGCGTTGTGCTCGGTGATGGGACAGAGGTTTTGAGTGACCGCGTGGTGATCACAACTGGCACGTTCCTAAAAGGCACGATCCATATTGGGGACAAACGTATTGCTGCTGGCCGCGTCGGCGAAGCGCCAGCGATTGGCTTATCTGATACACTCTATGGCCTTGGTCTTCCAATGGGACGCCTGAAGACAGGCACACCGGCGCGCCTCGATGGGCGTACGATAGATTGGGACAGTTTGGAACAGCAGGATGCTGACGCTGTGCCAATTCCATTCTCTTTTTCAAATCGGGAAATCAATGTGCCACAAGTCGCGTGCGGTGTGACATGGACAACGGCTGAGACCCATAAAATCATCGCAGACAATATTGACCAGTCCGCCGTTTACTCAGGCGCGATCGCTGGCAAGGGTCCGCGCTATTGTCCCTCTATCGAAGACAAGATCCACCGCTTTCCAGACCGTGACCGCCATCAAATATTTCTCGAACCTGAAGGCCTAGATGATCACACGGTCTATCCAAATGGTATCTCGACCTCACTGCCAGAAGATGTGCAGGCGGCCTTTATCAAAACAATTCCAGGTCTGGGAACGGCTGAGATACTTCAACCAGGTTACGCGATCGAATATGACTATGTCGATCCGCGCGCGCTTTATCCATCATTGGAAGTGAAAGCCTTGGCGGGTCTTTATCTTGCCGGGCAGATCAATGGAACGACAGGATATGAAGAAGCGGCGGCCCAAGGTCTTGTCGCCGGGCTGAATGCGGCGCGCGCTGCAAGGGGATTAGAACCAGCCGCGTTTGACCGGGCCGAAGCTTATATTGGTGTTCTGATCGATGACCTTGTGACCCGCGGCGTGACCGAGCCCTATCGCATGTTCACCTCGCGCGCGGAGTATCGTTTGATCTTGCGCGCCGACAATGCAGATCAGAGACTGACGGGAAAAGGGGTAGACCTCGGCATTGTGAGTGAGCCACGCGCCCAAATGTTTCACGTGAAACATCTGACGTTAACGAAGACACGAAAAATGCTCGAATCCCTCTCCATGTCTCCAAATAAAGCGGTGAATTTTGGGTGGAACATAAATCAGGACGGCAAAGTCCGTACAGCGATGGATTATCTGGCCTACAACGATATTGGCTTTGATGATCTGATAAAAGTTTGGCCAGAGCTTGAAGGCACACCTGATGATATTCAAGAACAGATGGCCATCGATGCGCAATATGCTGGATACTTAGAGCGGCAGGCGGCCGACATTGCGGCGCTCAGAAAAGATGAAGCGCTGCGTCTGCCAGCCGACATTGATTATGCGGCAATCGGCGGACTATCAAATGAAGTGCGCGCCCGGTTGGAAGCGGTTCGCCCGACAACGCTTGGCCAGGCCGGACGGATAGAAGGCGTCACGCCGTCCGCGTTGACCGCTTTGCTTGCGCATGTTCGCCGCAAACGTTCCGCATAGAAAGGCACATAAATATGCATCTCGATCAGGATGGCTTCGGACCAGACGCCATTGGTAAACAGATCAGTGTTTCACGTGAAACATTTGAGCGGCTTGAAACAGTGATTGCGTGCCTCGACACATATCGCCAACGCATGAACCTCATCGGCCCATCTGAGTGGCCACATATTTGGCGCCGGCATGTCGCCGATAGCTTAAGCCTTCTTGCGCACATTTCTCCAGATTCGCGAATCGTTGACCTCGGTTCTGGCGGCGGATTCCCGGCTCTGCCGCTGGCATGCTATCTGACGAGCGAAGGCACGGGCCATGTCCACATGGTTGAAACCGTCGGCAAGAAGGCAGCGTTTCTGCGCGAGGCTGTCAGCGCAGCCAAACTAAATGCCACCGTCTGGCAAAAGCGTGTTGAGAATATGGACCCGATTGGGGTTGACTATGTGACCGCGCGCGCGTTTGCGCCCCTGCCAAAGCTCCTAGATTATGCAGAGCCTTGGCTGAGAAATTCAGCTATTGGGCTTTTCCATAAGGGCGAACACTGGAAAGAAGAATTGACGGATGCTACTAAAGCGTGGACATTCGCCCATGAGGCGATTCCCAAACGTGATGGTGGGGCAGGCATAATATTAAAAGTCTCGGAGGTTTCACGTGGGAAATCATAAGACAAGGATTCTGGCGATCGCTAATCAAAAGGGCGGGGTTGGAAAAACGACAACATCTATCAATCTGGCGACCGCCTTGGCGGCCGTTGGGCGCAAAGTTCTGGTCATCGACTTCGATGCGCAGGGTAATGCCTCCACAGGCTTGGGTATTACCCGGCCAGAACGCAAGCTTACCAGCTATGATATTGTGGTCGATGGCGTGCACCCTGAAGATGCTGTAATCGCAACAATGGTCCCACGTTTGGACATCATACCGGGGGATGAAAACCTCTCCGGTGTCGAGATCGAATTGGCCGCAGATACGCACCGCTCCTACCGGTTGCGTAATGCCTTGAATGGCTTCCTGGAACGCGCCGGTCCGACCGGGTATGACTACATTCTCATCGACTGTCCGCCCTCATTATCGGCGTTGACGCTGAATGCGATGACGGCTGCTGACGCGCTTCTTGTGCCGCTGCAATGTGAGTTCCTTGCCTTGGAGGGCTTGAGCCAATTATTGCGCACGGTGGAAGTTGTACGCAGTGGCTTGAACCCGTCGCTGGAAATACAGGGCGTTGTGCTGACTATGTATGACAGCCGCAACAATCTTTCAGATCAGGTTGCCGATGAAGTACGCAGTTTCTTTGGCAACAAGGTTTACACCACCGTGATCCCGCGAAATGTGCGACTGTCTGAGGCACCGAGCTTCGGTAAGCCGGCTCTGCTTTATGACTATAGATGCCCCGGCAGCGAAGCTTATATTCGGCTGGCGTCTGAGGTCTTGCAACGCGAACGAAATATACAGGCGGCTTAAATGTCAGAAGAAGCAAAAGCAAAACCAAGCCGTCTTGGTAAAGGCCTATCGGCGCTCCTTGGCGAGGTTGAGGCGGTCAGCGTTCCAGCCAGAGCAGAACCGCAAACAGCTGGTCCTGAGCAAGCGCTGCGCCCCGGTGTTGCGGAGATGCCGATCGATAAAATCTTCCCCAACCCGTCACAGCCACGCCGACATTTCGATCAAGAGAAATTGCAAGAACTGGCCGCGTCTCTCAAAGCCAAAGGTGTCTTGCAAGCAATCCTTGTGCGCCCCGATCCGAAGGGCAGCCCAAGCTTCCAGATCATCGCTGGTGAGCGTCGCTATCGCGCGGCGAAACTTGCGGGCCTAAAAACCATCCCCGCCGTCGTTCGTGAAGTCGACGAATTGGAGTTGCTGGAAGTCGGTATCATCGAGAACGTACAGCGCTCTGATCTCAACCCGGTTGAGGAAGCAGAAGCCTATGGCGCGCTGATGAAACGCTTCGGACGTACCCAGGAAAGTCTTGCGACGAGTGTTGGAAAATCCCGCGCTCACATTGCCAACACGCTGCGCCTTCTTAACCTTTCAGAAAGGTCTCGTAAACATCTGCGCGAGGGCTTAATTTCGGCCGGTCATGCGCGTGCGGCACTCGGCGGGGAAGACCCTGATCTACTCGTTGAGCAAGCCGTTGCGAAACGTTTGAGCGTACGCGATGTTGAAGCTTTGGCACGTCTTTCAAAGGGCGCGATTCCGCCGCTCCCAAAGTCGGCGACAGCCTCCGCACTGAATGAAAAAGATGTTGATACTGAAGCGCTAGAAGCCGACCTGACACGCACGCTTGGACTTGTTGTTGATATTCGTAACAAGAACGGCGCTGGTGAGCTTCGCATCAAATATGCCAGCCTCGAGCAACTTGATGATGTTTGTCGGCGGCTAACCGCGAAACGCCACTAGGCCGATTGCGCGGCCACCCGAACAAGGTCTGTCAGCAGCTTGCGCACGAGGGCATTGCCTGTCGGCCCGGCGGACTTAACGCGCTGTTCGGCATCATGGATACGCTCTAAAATACGGGTCAGTTTTTTGGGCGACCATATTCCCATGAGCGCACGAAATTGCGGCCAGGCATTTCGGAAAACGGGGGGGCGCAATTTCATACCAACATCACCGCCCGTGCTCGATAGGCTGTGTGCCTGGATCAAGCGAAGCGTCTCTCTTTGCAGCGCGCGTAATATGGAAATTGGCGATGTGCCGGCGATTGTCAGGCGGTCCAGACTGTCATAGGTCGCCTTCGTCTTTCCTGACAAAACCGACCCGACCAAATCATGCAAAGCCTGCTCTGCATCAATCGTACTCAGCGCACGGATATCATCTGTGCTTAAGGGGCGCCCAAGCCCGATGCCATAAAGCGCCAGTTTCTCAATTTCCTGATTTGCCAGCCCGCGATGCCCCGGCAAATCTTGGATAAAGAGTTGCAGCGCCTCATCTTCTATGTCGACCTTCTGGGCTTTCAAGGCCGCGCGGGTCAACTTCGACACATCTCCAATTTCGTCGGCGAATAATTGCAGCGCAACGGCGTGTTTTGCGCCCTCAATTGCCGTGCGCAGTTTTGAACGTTTTTGCAGACCGCCAGCGGTGATAATGAGCCGGGCTTCAAACCGCTGTGTATTCTCCTCGCCAAGGGCAATTGCTTCAAGGAGGAGTTTTGCGATTTTGTCGCCATTTGTATGTATACGGATAATGCGCAAGTTTCCGAGAAGTGAGCGCGCTTCAAGTGCGTCGAACAGGGTCGCAGGTTCGCGCTTTATCTGATCCTGATCGAGCGTGATAAGCTCAATATCTTCCCGATCGCCAGAAATCGTTCTTTGTAGCGTGCGCGCAGCATCGCTTACAACCCCTTCATCATCGCCGAAAATTAAGAAAGCCCAACGCTTCGGGTCTTGCGATTTACAGTACGCTTCAGCCTTTGCGCCGACATACTTCAAGGCGCACGGTCTTTGAGTTGTAGTTTGAGATCGTCAACAATGCGCTGCGCGAGCACATTCATGATTCTGTCTGTCGCGGCTTGCTGCGCGGTAATATCGCCGAACACAGAGATAGGCACATTGAAACTACTTTGCGCGGTTTGCGTTCCGGTAAGCGCATCGTCGCCAATATCAAGGACGAACCGTCCGGTCACATTAATATCTGTCCGCGCGGCCGTTGCATCAACGCGGATAGGTATCCGGTTTAGTCTTTCCCGAAGCGTGACCCGTAATGTCGCTGTTTCAACGCCTGGAAGCCCGGCGCCCAATTCTTCCACAATCGCTTTGCGCAGCTCGTGACCGGCGCGTCCGGGTATTTCAGACACGCTAATATTTGAGCTATTGGAGAATGAAGGTGACCCGGCATGGACCGGCGTAAACCCGCATCCGGCGGTAGCCAGGATCGCTATAGCAGCGGCGAAAGATAAAAATATATGTCTCATGCCACTACGATATTCACGATCCTGCCGGGAACGACAATGATTTTTTTCACTGACTTGCCCTCCATCTGCGCTTTGACGGCGTCTTCAGCGAGCGCCAGCGCCTCGATTTGATCCTTGGGTGTGTCCGGTGCGATGCGAAGTTCTGCACGTTTCTTACCGTTGACCTGAACAGGCATGACGATCTCATTTTCTTTTAAGAGATCAGCTTCGACCTCTGGCCATTTCGCAACCGAAACAAGCCCCGGCCCGTCAATGGCCTGCCAGCAGCTTTCCGCCAGATGCGGCATGAACGGGGTCAGACAGCGGGCCAGCATGAACGCGCCTTCAAAACGCGCATAGAGCATCTCTTCGTCGCCGTTTTCAGCCTTTTTCAATGCGCCAACCCATTCATGGATCGTTGCCACGGCGGAGTTAAACCGGAACTCTTCAATCGCCTTATCAATCGCAGCCGTCGCCTTGTGCGAGACACGGCGAAGGGCCATGGCCGCTTTGTCTTCGGATGGTTTGCCGTCACGCGGCGCTTTGCTCAAATTATTGAAAACTGCCCAGACGCGCTGAACGAAACGGCCCGCGCCTTCCGCGCCAGCTTGCGTCCATTCGACATCGCGTTCCGGCGGGCTGTCCGAGAGTACAAACCAGCGCGCCACATCTGCGCCGAACGTCTCGATGATCGCGGTTGGGTCGACCGTGTTTTTCTTCGACTTCGACATTTTCTCGATCGGGCCGCGCGTCACAGGCTTGCCCGTTTCGATATGGAAAAGGCCGCCGTCTTTCGCCTCAACCTCGTCAGGGGAGAGCCATTTATCCGCGTCTGATTTATAAGTCTCGTGCGTAATCATGCCTTGGGTGAAAAGGCCCGCAAACGGTTCACCGCTCGGCAGGTCGAGTATGCCAGCATCCCGCATCGCGCGTGAGAAAAAGCGCGCATAAAGCAGGTGCAGGATCGCATGTTCAACCCCGCCGACATATTGATCGACCGGCATCCAATATGCAGCCTCTTCGGGATCATTGTTCACGCCAGCGGCAAAGCGGGCATAATACCATGAGCTGTCCACGAACGTGTCGAGCGTATCGGTTTCGCGTTCCGCATCGCCGCCGCATTTGGGGCATTTCACATGTTTCCATGTCGGGTGGCGATCGAGCGGATTGCCAGGCACATCAAAGCTGACATCTTCTGGCAGGACGACCGGCAGATCAGCTTCTGGCACTGGAACCATGTCGCAAGTCGGGCATTTGATAATCGGGATCGGGCAACCCCAATAGCGCTGGCGAGAGACGCCCCAGTCGCGCAGGCGATAATTCACCGTACCCTGACCAAGTCCCATCTCTTCGATCTTGGCAATCGCCGCGCGGATACCGTCCTCTTTGCCGAGGCCATCAAGGAAGCCAGAATTAAACAGAGCGCCTTCGCCCGTATAGGCCGTGTTCTCGACATTATAAGTGCCCGCGTCTTCGCCCTCCGGCAAAACAACGGGTGTGACATCGAGGCCGTACTTGCACGCAAAATCAATATCGCGCTGGTCATGCGCTGGGCAGCCAAAAATCGCGCCCGTGCCATAGCCCATCAGCACGAAGTTCGCGATCCATACCGGCAGGGTCTTGCCGTCCTCGAAAGGGTGGGCGACGCGAAGGCCGGTATCAAAGCCGAGCTTGTCAGCCTTTTCGATGGCTTCCTCGCTCGTGCCAATCTTGGCGCATGTTGCGCGGAAGGCTTCAAGCTCGCTATTCGCGGCGGCCATTTCGATTGTCAGCGGATGATCCGGCGACAGCGCAATAAAGCTCGCGCCATAAAGCGTATCGGGGCGCGTCGTGAAAATCTCTATTCCATCGGCATGCGAAGAAGGCGCGTTGCCTGCAAACTCAAACCGCATCTGCAAGCCTTCAGAGCGGCCAATCCAGTTGGCCTGCATGGTGCGGACCTTTTCCGGCCAGCGTTCAAGCGTCGCCAGATCTTCCAGCAAGCTGTCAGCATAATCAGTGATCTTGAAGAACCATTGCGTCAGCTCTTTTTGCACAACATCCGCGCCTGAGCGCCAGCCCTTGCCGTCGATGACCTGCTCATTGGCGAGCACAGTCATATCGACCGGATCCCAGTTCACCTTGGCCGATTTGCGCGTGACCATGCCTTTTTCAAGGAATTTCAAAAATGCCGCCTGTTGCAGCCCGTAATAGTCCGGATCACAGGTCGCAAATTCGCGGCTCCAATCGAGCGACAGGCCGAGCTGTTTAAGCTGGCCGCGCATATGGTCGATATTGGCATAGGTCCATTTGCCGGGATGCGTGCCGCGCTCCATGGCGGCGTTTTCCGCTGGCATGCCGAACGCGTCCCAACCCATCGGGTGCAGCACATTATAGCCCTTGGCCCGCTTATGCCGCGCCACCACATCGCCCATCGCATAATTGCGCACATGCCCCATATGCGCTTTGCCGGAGGGATAAGGGAACATTTCAAGGATATAGGCCTTGGGCGCATCGCCCGCTTCGGACGGCGGCAGAGCGCGGAAAATGTCTTCTGTTTCCCATTTCGCTCGCCACTTGGGTTCAGCGGTTTGCGGGTCATATCTATCAGTCACAGGCAGGGCCTTTATACATTCGGTAAATTTACCCATTCGCTATGCCGCAAAGCGGGCTTATCGTCTAGGCGAGGCCATCGTCGTTTTATGAATTGATGAAGTTCGCCAATCATGTATTGCTGTTATTCGATAACCTTAAGGGAAGAGCTTATGATCAAACGTGAATGGGTTTTAGGCATTGCGCTAGCAGCATGTCTTGGATTGGCTGCTTGCGGCGGCACGGGTTCAGGTGACAAAAACGAAGACGCCGAGACGCCTGCAACCGCCAGCCAGACACAAGAGAAACAAAGCTTCTCCATTCCCTTTGAATCCTTCACGCTGGACAATGGCCTCTCTGTCGTTCTGCATGTGGACCGCTCCAATCCTCTGGTTGCAATCAATATTGCCGCCCATGTCGGCTCCGCCCGCGAACTGCCGGGGCGCACCGGCTTTGCGCATTTGTTCGAGCATCTCCTTTTCCTCGACTCAGAGAACCTTGGCTATAAAGGCCTGGACGAGCTGAACACCCGTATCGGCGGGGAGGGGACCAACGGGTTTACCACCAATGATATGACGCAATATTTTCAGGCTGTTCCTGCCGATGCTTTGGAAAAAGTGATCTGGGCTGAAGCCGACAAGCTTGGCTATTTCATCAACACGGTAACCCAGCCCGTCATTGATAATGAAAAGCAGGTGGTCAAAAACGAAAAACGCCAGCGCGTCGATAACCAACCCTATGGCCATCGTTTCTTTATCGTCGGCAAAGCGCTCTATCCCGAAGACCACCCCTATAATTGGCAGGTGATTGGCTCATTGGCCGATCTTGATGCCGCCACTTTGCAAGACGTGAAAGATTTCTACCGGCGTTGGTATGTGCCCAATAATGTGACGCTCACCATTACGGGCGACTTCGAGATGAGCGAGACCAAGCGCCTTGTTGAAAAATACTTTGCCGAGATCCCGCGCGGCGAAGAGATTGCCCCGTTCCAAGCGCGCCCGGCTCAACTGACCGAAACAAAAACGCTCTTCCATGAGGATAATTTCGCTACTGTGCCAGAGCTTGCAATGGTTTGGCCAACCGTGCCGGAATACCACGCCGACCGCTATGCGCTCGAAGTGCTCGCAGAATATCTGAGCAGCGGAAAGCGTGCACCGCTCAATGAAGTGCTGATTGATGAAACCAAGCTTACCTCGGCCGTCTCGACCTTCCATTTCGGCAAGGAGTTGGCCGGGGAGTTCTATCTCATTCTTGATGGTAAGGCGGATGCCGATCTCGACCTACTTCCACCTGCAATCAACACAGCGCTCTCCCGGTTCGAGACGAACGGAATTTCGGAAGCTGACCTAGCTCGCATCAAGGCGGGCCTAGAGGTAAGCTTCTACCAACAAATTCAAAGCGCGCTTGGCAAAGCCATTCAGCTTAGCGGCTATGACATTTTCACAGGCGACCCTGGCTATCTAACAAAGGATATTCAGGGTGCGGAAAATGTAACTACCGAAGATGTTATGCGCGTCTATAATACATATATAAAAGACAAGCCGCATGTGATCACAAATTTCGTCCCGAAAGGGCAGCCGGAACTTGCGCTTGAAGGGGCTGTGCGCGCCAATATCGTCGAAGAGAAGGTGGTGCAGGGGGCTGAAAGCACTGCTGCGTTCGACCCGACCGCGCGAAATTTTGACCGCACAGCTTCAAGCTTTGATCGCACAATCGAGCCGCCCTTTGGCGCGGGCTATACATTGCCAGCGCCCGACATCTGGCGCGCGACGCTTTCAAACGGCATCGAGGTGTTCGGTGTCGAAGATAGTGAAACGCCGCTGGTCAATATTGCCCTTACCATAGACGCCGGGCGCGGGCGGGCTGACCCTGCAAAGCCAGCCATTCCCTCACTCACCGCCAGTCTGCTGCAACGCGGCACCGCGAACAAAACCCCGGCAGAACTGGAAGATGCGATCAAGTCACTCGGCTCGACGATCTCCATCGGCGCGGGAACCGATCAGGTCTTCGTAACGGCAACCACGCTGAAGCGAAATTTTCAGGCGACGGTCGATCTGATTGAGGAAATGCTGACTGAGCCGCGCTGGGATGCAGAAGAATTTGATATTCTCAAACGCCGCCGCCTCGATCAAATCGATGCAAGCGCGGGTGACCCGAATGCAATTGCTGGGCGCGAGCTTGCCAAGCTTTCCTACCCGGAAGGACACGTCTTAAGTTTCACCGCGCTTGGTACACGTCCGCTACTTGAGACCGTGACGCTCGATGATGTCAAAGCCTTCCATGGTTCAACCTATTCGCCTGCGGGTGCAGCCTTACGCGTCGTTGGCGATATTGATGCGGCTGGCGTGCGTAGCGCTTTTACCGGGCTTGGTGAAATATGGACCACGCCTGCGCCTCCCCCCGTTTCCCTTGCGCCAGCAAATCCGGTGGAGGCGTCTAAACTTTATTTCTATGATGTGCCGGGTTCCAAACAATCCGTGCTCAGAATAACAAGGCCATCCCTGACCGCGACGGACGAAGACTATGCGCTTGCAGAAGCGGTCAACCTATTGCTCGGAAATGTCTACACCTCAGACCTCAACACCCAGCTGCGCATCGACAATGGCTACACTTATGGCATTGGTTCATTCTTTTCCGGCCAGAAAACACGCGGCGCATTTAGCGTCTTTTCCAGTGTGCGCTCAAACGTGACTTATGAAGCTCTCGTGCTTATTCGCGACATTCTAAAAAATTACGGACCAGAGTTTACGCAAGACAAACTCGCCACAATGAAAAGCGCGATCCTGAAAGGGCAGGCCCTTGAAGGTGAGACGTCCGGGGCGAAACTCGGTGCGCTCGGCAATATTAGTCAGTTTGGTTATCCAGACAATTATCAAGCCCGCGACGCGGCCCGCATCGAAGCGCTCACCCTCGATGGGTTTAAAGATGTTGCTGACAAATATATC
>CAZXTI010000002.1:0-3499 GCA_964643565.1 uncultured Hyphomonas sp.
GCGCGGCTGCAATGCAGCAGGCTATCGCTACTTTAATGGTCAAAATGTCGAGGCAGATGAGAAGTACGCTTTCGAGCTTTATACCAAAGCCTGCGATCTGGAGTATGGCGTCTCATGCGCAAACCTCTCTTACATGTACGAGGACGGCGATCATGTCGAAGCTGACATAGACAAATCGATCGCGCTTTTGGGCCAAGCCTGTGAATTCGGTTATTATGAAGCCTGCTCTGATGCCGGACTGCCGCATTATCGGGGCGAGAACACCCCGCGAAATTACACATTGACGAAGCGTTATTGGACGCTCGGCTGTGACAATGAAGATTATATGAGTTGCAATAATCTGGGTGCGGCACATGCCAATGGGCGAGGCTTCCGCAAGAGCTATGCTGAGGGGCGGAAATATTACGCGCTCGCGTGCCAGCATGATATTGCCATCAGCTGCAATAATCTTGGCAGCCTATATGAGTATGGCAATTCAGTAAAAATCGACCTCACCCAAGCCTTGGAATTCTATATGAAAGGCTGCGAACTGGAGGTCGAACAGGGCTGCGCAGAAGGCGGCGATTTGATCTATCGCGGTTATGATCGTGTGCCTGCTGATGAGGCGGCCGGGCTCGTCCTTGTCAGAAAGGGCTGTGAGGCTGGCAATCAGTGGGGTTGCGACTGGCTGGATGAGCGCGACATTCCGCATACAGCCCCCTAACATGTTTCGATCCTGACAATTGCGCCCGTCCGAAAATCGATTAGACTTTAACGCGGCCCGGATATCCAATGATATTCTGGAACGGTTTTGAAAGCAGTCTTGAATGAAACTTACATTTGGCCCCGGCGTGCTTGTCGCCGCCGCATTTATCGGTCCCGGAACCGTCACCGCCTGCACACTCGCCGGCGCTAATTTCGGCTTCGCGCTGATCTGGGCACTGGTATTTGCAACCTTTGCAACCATTATCCTGCAGAGCATGTCGGCCCGATTGGGCGTGGTTGCGCAGACCGGACTTGGCGAGGCCATGATGGCCAGCGCAAGTCACCCCATCATCAAATGGGCGCTTGGCGCGCTGATCATCGCCGCGCTCGCCATTGGGAATGCGGCCTATGAATCCGGCAATATCGCTGGCGGGGCGCTCGGCCTCGATGCCCTCTTTTCAAATGCCGCAGACGGGGCAAGTCGCGGCCATGTTATTGTCATTGCAGCTCTCGCCGGATTGGCGCTCCTATTTGGTAAATATAAGATCCTTGAGCGGGTCTTAATCGGCCTCGTTCTCCTGATGAGTCTTGCCTTTACAGCCAGTTTTATCCTCATTCGCCCCGATACTGGCGGCCTCCTCACCGGCCTCGTCCCGCGCATGCCGGACGCGAATAATGGGCTTTTTATCACGATAGCCCTGATTGGGACCACGATTGTGCCCTATAATCTCTTCTTACATGCCGCCGCCGCGCGCCAACGCTGGCAAGGCGGCGCAGGCGATCTGGAAGAAGCCACCGGCGACGCGGTTCTCTCAATCGGGCTTGGCGGCCTGATCTCAATTTTCATACTTGCAACCGCTGGCGCGACCTTGTTCACCCAAGGGATCGAGGTCACAAGCGCGGCTGAAATGGCCATCGCGCTTGAGCCTGTGGCGGGGTCCGGCGCGCGCTACTTGATCGGCATCGGCCTCTTTGCCGCAGGGCTAACCTCCGCAATTACCGCACCCATGGCCACAGCTTACGCCGTCACAGAAATTATTCCCGGCCTCGACCAGGCGCGCCGCCCCATGGCGTTTCGCCTCGTCGCCATCCTCATCTTGATCATCGGCCTCCTTGTCGCCCTCAGCGGTATTCGCCCAACCGACCTGATTACGATTGCGCAGGTCGCCAACGGATTACTCTTGCCAATCATCGCCCTCTTCTTGCTCCTCGCTATGAACAATAAAGCTCTGCTCGGCGCGCATGTGAATACACCGCTTGCCAACATGCTTGGCGGCGGCGTCGTTTTGATCACAATCCTGCTCGGCGCGCGGCTGATATTGCGTGTCGCCGGATTATGGCCAGCATGAGCCGCGCGATCGATTTAAACGCCGATCTTGGCGAGCTACCCGGTGCAGAGGGGCGTGCATCAGACCGCGCCATCCTCGCTGAAGTCACAAGCTGCGCGATTGCTTGCGGCGGACATGCCGGAGACGCGGCCACGATGGAAGCCACGCTTTTGGCCGCCCAAGCGCATAATGTCCTTGCAGGCGCGCACCCCTCCTATCCAGACCGGGAAAATTTCGGGCGACGCAGCATGGCAATCTCTCCAGAGGATTTACATGCCGCGCTCTGTAGCCAGATGATGCAGCTCTCCGCGATTGCCGACCGCCTCGGCGTGGCCTTGGCACATATCAAGCCACATGGCGCACTTTATAATGATGCAGCAAAGATTGAGGCCACCGCCGACACGGTCGCGCGCGCCGCTCAGTCCTGTTTTGGGACTAAGCTTGCCTTGGTCGGTCCACCAAACTCAGAAACAGAAAAAGCGGCTAAACGGCATGGCCTTCGCTTTTTTGCAGAAGGGTTCATGGATCGTACTTACATGCCGGACGGATCGCTAATGCCGCGCGGGCAAGACGGCGCTGTTCTGGAAGATACAGATGCACGCCTGCACCAAGCTTGCCTGATCGCGCGCGATCAGCAAGTAACCGATTGTAACGGTACTCTGTTGGCTTTGCCTGCAAAAACAATTTGTCTGCATGGAGATAGTCCGGGTGCGGCGCAAACGGCGCGTCTCATTCGTGCAGCATTGGGCGTGCAAGGCATCTCCGTTACACCCATGGGGCATGGCTAATGGCCCGCAAATCGGCCGTATTTTTCATCGCTGACGATGCTTTAGGCATCCATATCGGACCGGGGAATGACCGGCACCGGCTCGCAGCACACCTACGGCAAAGCCCGATATGGTCCGACATCATACCCGGCGCAGATGGCCTCAGCGTGCGGTATGACCCGGTAAACCTCGCCCCCGCCGAAGCCAAGGCGCAATTGGAAGAAGCGATCGCGGCGCCCGGTATGACAGCTCAGAACGTGTCCAAACACTGGGTCATACCGGTCTGCTATGCTCCCGAATTTGCCCTTGATATAGACGCGGTTTGCGCCGCAACGGGGCTGAGCGAGGCGGCAATTATCGCGCATCACACCGAACCGACATTCCAAGTCGACATGATCGGCTTCACGCCGGGCTTTGCCTATCTGAAAAGCGACGGGTTTACGCTCGATTTACCGCGCCTTCCCGCCCCCCGCCAACATGTTCCCGCAGGCGCCGTCGGATTAGCCCGCGGCCAGTGCGGACTTTACGCACTTGATGGACCGGGCGGGTGGCCCATTATCGGGCGCACAGATTTCGCCCTCTTCGCCCCGGACGAAACAGACCCATTTCGCCTCAACCCTGGGGACAGTGTGAAATTTGAACCCACCCCTGCCGACGCATTCCGGGCGCGCCGACCATGAGTTTGACTGTCCTCGACCCCGGCTTACAGACACTCATCCA
>CAZXTI010000002.1:3599-23972 GCA_964643565.1 uncultured Hyphomonas sp.
TTTCAGCAAAAGCTGGCGGCGTGGTGAAAATTAAGCCTGAAAACCGGGGCGCACGTCACTATCTTGCGCTTGCCGGCGGCCTCGCCGCCTCTACATGGCTCGGCTCAAAATCCACCTGCCTTGTCACCGGCCTCGGCGGCCATGAAGGACGTCAACTAAAAGCAGAGGACATCATCCCGTTTGCAGCAACTAGCCAGCCGGAAGCGAGCCCCACACACCCATATCAAACGCCCGCCACCTTGCGCCCTCATATGGGTCAAAGCTGGATATTGCGCGCAATTCCGGGGCCTGAATTTCAGCATGTGAGCGCCGCTGATCAAACGCGCTTTTATGCTGAGACATTTCAAGTATCGCCGCGCATCAATCGCATGGGCGCTGAACTGTCCGGTCTGCGCATTGGTCTCGCAGATCAAGGGCGCATGCCAAGCGCGGCTGTATTTCCGGGTACGGTACAATGCCCGCCAAGCGGGGCGCCCTATTTGCTGATGTGTGATGCCGGAACAACGGGCGGCTATTTGCGCCTTGCCCACGTTATTCGCGCCGATAGACATATGCTGGGACAAGTCAGGCCGGGCGATAAAATACAATTCAAATCGGCCACACCAGACGAGGCCATGCGCGCTTTACGCGAAAAAACTGAATTGTTTCAAAGCTGGTTAGGCAACGCGTTTGAGCTCGGGTGAGACCCCATCAATGCCTGGAAGTTCAAACTGCCGGCTTGGCACCTGTCGTTTCTTCGCCGGACGCGGGCCGCGCCCGAGGCGTTCAGCAAAGATCGTCCCGAGGATATAAGCACCCGCCAATACAACGCCGCGCACGGTTCCAGATATTTTGGAAACTCCGATGCGGTTTGTGTAAGACACAGGCACATCGGCCACGGCAAGCTTCTGCTTTAACGCGCGAACTTGCATCTCTACCGTCCAGCCAAAAGTCGGTGCGGTCATTTGAAGGCGGTCATATGCGCTGCGCCGAATAGCGCGAAACGGGCCAAGGTCGGTATATTTTCCGCCCCAAAAAATCCGCATCAAGACACATGCTAAGCGATTGCCAAAACGCTGCGGGATCGTCAAAGAGCCCTTCTCTGCAACGCCCATTGCGCGCGAGCCGATCACCATATCAACATCGCCGGACAGAATGGGCGCAAGCAGCTGTCCCATCTCCTCCGGAACATCCGAGCCGTCACCGTCCAGAAAAACTAAAATATCCGCATCATCCGCCTGCGCGACACCGGCCTGACAGGCGCGGCCATAGCCAGCGATTGGAACAAAAATCGTTTCAGCGCCAGCCGCGCGCGCGCGCATAGCTGTTCGATCAGTTGATCCATTATCAGCAACAATAATGCGGTCGACAAAATCCGGAATACGCGCCACCACGCCGCCAATCGCCTGCTCTTCATTCAGAGCAGGAATGATGACACTGATCTTCGGTTTAGTCTCCATCGCCATAAGGCAATCTCCGATATACGCGTTCCGGCACCAATAGCAGCAATAGGGGAATTGCGAAGGCAATCGGGACCAATACCCATTGATACACCACATCTGCATCGCCGAAAATAAAACGAAAATAATAAAGTGGTGCCATAATCGTGAACACAATATAACCCAAACGCGGGGCAAACGGTATCAATCCCGCGATCCAGACCTGATACCAAGGATATCCGGTCGGTGACAGGAACAGCAAAAGTGCCGTCACAGCGAGCATGCCTGCTGCCATCCGGTCAGCCTCGGTTTTGCCGATCCATGTTGGATTGCGCCAAGCAAACCAAAGCGCACCGCCAGCCACTGATAGCATAACGAATTGCCGTGCCGCGATGATCGGATCGCCAAACCAACGAAACGGCCCCTCAACCAGCACCGAATACAAGAAAGCATGCCGACGCCAAGCTTCCGAATAGGCAACGAGCCCCTGATCGGGATCAGTCCAAACGTATCGCAATTGCGGCCAAAGCAATACAAATGCGACGACACAAAACAACGCTGCCAATGGGATCAAACGCTTCATGTCGAACATGACTTTGCGCACCAAAACCGGTGCAAGCAAAATCGGCCAAAGCTTTACCGCTGCCGCCCCGGCTAAGGCGACCACCGCCAAATGAAGCCGCTCAAGTTTTGCAAGCCCAATCGCCCCGATCAGAAATGGCACGATCAAAACATCCATATGCCCCGCATTGAACACTTCAAAAATGACGACAGGGTTCCACCAATACAAGCCAACCCACATATAAGACCGACCGAACAGGCCAAGCGCCCATACAATCAATGCGAAACTGGCAAGGTCAAACAGCAACAAGACCATTCGCCAACCATTTAAATTGAACGGCGCGATAAAATGCGCCGCGCCAAAAGCCCCCTGCGCAATGGGTGGATATATGGTTTTGTAATAAGGGTAATTTACCCGCCAGTAGATTTCATATTCTTCCTGGCTCAATCCATCCGTCAGCTCTTGCAAGGCCAAAAGACCGGGATCTTCTGACCAGTCGACCTGTTGACCCAATCGGTCAATCGGGCTGGCCTCTGCTGGCGCGAACTCATAAGGGTCCAAACCGTTCGCAACGACCGCACCGTCCCACAAATAGCGATGCCAATCGTCTTCCAAAATTGGCGTGGACATAAACATCATCAGCCTGGCGCAGAGGCCGATAATGAAAACGATGCCAAGCGCCAGCCGTGTCGCCTTATAGCGCTTGACCCAACCAAAAAGGCCGAACAAGACCAGCCCGCCCGCCATGGCCAAACCGATATATTGGTAGATGTATGGATCAATATCCCAGCGCCCATAGGTAAATTCGCGCGAGATATAAACAACGCCGGCACATATCGCTAAGAATAACATAGCAATGCGGAGCAAGACGACTGATCCTGCTCCGCGAAATTTTGCCAGTCGATTAAGCGACCGAATCGGACGCGGCTGGGGTCTCATACATCCAGCCTAGCCGAGATTGCAGCTAAGAGCCACCACCGCCGCTGCCGAAGCTTCCGCCCCCGCTGCCACCGCCGCCAAAGCTGCCACCGCCGCCGCCAAAGCTATTACCGCCGCCGCCAGATTGCTGGCGAATGACGAGCTCATCGGAAGAGTAGCTGAATTTGCGGCCTGAAATTGTCGTTGTGCTCGCAAGTTTGGCTGCTGTTTTTGTTTCAGCAAGACCGGCAAGGTGCGTCTTGGCAAGCTCTGGGTCGCCGCCGAAGACATCGCTCTGATACCAGCCTACAATCGCTGGCAATTCAGCTTTCTTGCGGCTGATTTTTAGGCCGTTCTTGGAATTCACATAGTCACGCGCAACGGTTTCAAGTTCGGCGTTAATATTCGCGCCGCTAAAGCCTTCACCATAGAATGCTGGTCCGCCGCTTGTACCTTGATACATGCCGAAGATGACATTTGGGTTGTCGCCAAAATTGGCAAGAATGATGTTCTTTTCAATATCGTGGATAGACAGTTCGACACCTTCGACGGTGATACGGTTTTCTGTCCACATCTTGCCTGGCTCCGTCGGCGTTCCGCGCTGGGTCGACATGCGGCGACGCGAGCTGGAACTTGTCATCGCATCAATAACCAGCATATTGCGGGTGTTCAGCCAGTATGCGAGCTGATCGTCGCGGGATAATGTGCTCACCGGCACGGCGCTCAAATAGCGCTTATACTGCGTCATAAACGCTTCGCCTTGCTGTGACACCGCTGCGTAGGACACTTTCATGCGGCCGCGCTGCTCTAAGGCAAAAGCTTTTGTGAATTGCTTTATTGGACGATAATCAACGGTGTAATTGCTGGCCTCAGCAGACGAGCTGAATTGCGTAAATTTACCGTTTTCATCGGCAAAGCCTGCAGGCGCAGACATCAACAGAACTGAACTTGCAGCCAAAAGAACTGCTTTAAATGTGCTTGTATGTTTCATTTCGAACGGTCTTTCCTATTCCGCAGGGCTGACAAGCCCGGTCGTTTCCATTTTATATGGCCGCACAGTCTCATTTTTATGCCTCTCTGACAAAACACAGGTGCTCACATATCTGTTAACGATAATAAGGCGCGATATCGCCCGGTGCGACGCTGTAACGTAAAGAGAATGCTTGGCCTGCGTCATCTTCGTGTTAGAAGACTTCGCAACGCAAGAAGAGTGAGAATTTCCCCACCATGAACGTGATGAGCGATACAGACCAGCTTTCTGGCATGACCCCCGACGTTGAGATTAATGTGAAAGAGGTATTCGGCCTCGACACAGACATCATCGTGCATGGCTTCAGCACACGCACCGAATATGTGCCGGAAATCGATGAAAGCTACAAATTTGACCCGCAAACGACGATGGCGATCCTGGCCGGCTTTGAGCACAATCGCCGGGTCATGGTGCAAGGCTATCACGGGACGGGGAAATCAACCCATATCGAACAAATCGCTGCGCGCCTGAATTGGCCACTTGTCCGGGTAAACCTCGACAGCCATGTTTCGCGCATTGATATGGTCGGCAAGGACGCCATCGTCCTGAAAGACGGCAAGCAAGTGACCGAGTTTCGCGAAGGCATCCTGCCGTGGGCCTTGCAGCGCCCGGTCGCGATCACATTTGACGAATATGATGCTGGCCGCCCGGATGTGATGTTCGTGATCCAGCGCATTTTGGAAGCCTCTGGCAAGCTAACCCTGCTCGACCAAAACCGCGTCATCACACCAAACCCGTATTTCCGCCTCTTCTCCACAACCAATACGGTTGGCCTTGGCGACACCACCGGTATGTATCACGGCACCCAGCAGCTCAATCATGGCCAGATGGACCGCTGGAGTATTGTCACGACACTGAACTATTTGGAACATGATGCCGAAGTTGAGATCGTTGCGACCAAAGCCACCGGGGTCAAAAAAGACACGCTCGGCAAAATGGTGCGCCTCGCCGACCTGACCCGCAGCGCCTTCATGAACGGCGACATCTCCACCGTGATGAGCCCGCGCACCGTGATCACATGGGCGGAAAACTACGCCATCTTCAAAAACCTCGGCCACGCCTTCCGCATGACCTTCCTAAACAAATGCGACGAGCTGGAACGCCCACTGGTCGCCGAAATGTACCAACGCTGCTTTGCTGAAGAACTCCCAGAGTCAGCGCTTTTGGTGAAGGTGAGTTAAGCGGACCCGAAACACACCTATGCTTAAGGCCGCTTAACCCTGTCATAATTTGCCTAAATAGAGTCCTGCAAACGCCTACATTACGAACCGGTAATGCCCTATTCCAGTGACATTCTTCAAGAATAACATTCTTGGAGGATATCAATGACCATCTCTGTACGCACAAAAACAATACACCACCTTTCCCGCTCAAGCCTATTGGCCGGGCTTCTACTCGGTGCATCTTCGCTCATACCTCAAGCCCTCGCGCAAAGCCCGCCCTCGCATGAGTTGGAGTTAGACACGCGCCAGACCCTTGAGCCGCGCCTGACCACGCCCTCTGAGGTCACAAGCGGTTCGCTCCTATTCGAGGCCAAAGCGCCGGGTAAATATATTTCCGCGCCTGCACTGGCAACCGATGTTGAGATTAATATCTCAGGCCCGATCATCCGTACAAAGGTCACGCAACGCTTTGAGAATACCAGCGATCGCTGGATCGAAGGCGTGTATGTCTTTCCCCTCCCCGATGAAAGCGCTGTCGACACATTGCGCATGCAGATCGGTGATCGTTTCATCGAAGGTGAAATCAAGGAACGCGAACAGGCCCGTAAAATCTATGAGAAGGCAAAAGCCGAAGGGCGAAAAACGAGCCTTCTGGAACAAGAGCGTGCCAACATCTTCACCAATAACGTCGCCAATATTGGCCCGGGCGAAACCGTGATCGTGCAAATCGAATATCAAGAGACTGTCAAAATCGATGATGGGGCTTTCTCGACGCGTTTTCCAATGGTTGTCGCCCCGCGATATAATCCGCCTGCTCAAGTTTTGACTGCTAGCATTGATGCTTCAACGGGCTGGGCGGTGTCCGATCCCGTACCAGATCGCGCGCGTATCACGCCCGGCTATCAACGCCCCGAATTGGATGTGCGCAATCCGGTCAGCCTCACTGTTAATATGGATGCCGGTTTTCCAGTCGGTGACCTGACGTCCTCCTATCACGACATCACAACAGTCTGGGATGGAAAGACCCGCGCAACAGCAAGCCTCGACACAGGCACAACCCCAGCCAACCGCGATTTCGAACTGCGATGGACCGCCGATAATGGCGGGGCACCCAGCGCAGCGCTTTTCACAGAGACAATCAATGATGAGGACTATTACCTGATCATGATAACACCACCTGAAAACGAGGCACTAACCAAAACCCCCGCGCGTGAAGTTGTGTTCGTCATCGACACGTCCGGCTCAATGGGCGGACAAAGCATCCGCCAGGCGCGACAAAGCTTGATCCTCGCAGTGGATCGATTGGGCGCGTATGACAGTTTCAACATTGTCGAGTTCAACTCCAATATGAACACGATGTTTCAAACGCCCCTGCCCGCGACAACGCAAAATCGCCGCGCTGCGAAAAACTGGATTGCCACTCTACAAGCAACCGGCGGAACCAACATGCTTCCGGCGCTAACCGCCGCGTTGAAAATGGACACGCCAGATGATGATCGTCTGCGCCAGATCATCTTTCTCACGGACGGCGCAATCGGTAATGAGCAAGCGCTTTTTGAGACGATTTCTACTGGCCGGCATGATGCGCGCATCTTCACGATCGGAATTGGCTCTGCGCCCAATACCTACTTTATGTCACGCGCTGCCGAGCTTGGCCGGGGAACTTTCACACATATTGGCGCCGTGCATGAAGTGGCTGAGCGCATGAATGCCCTGTTTGGCAAGCTGGAAACACCCGCCATTACCGACATTGATTTGGCCTGGCCAGATGGCGCGACTGTCGATCTCTCCCACACGCTTGTCCCGGACGTATATGAAGGTGAAACGCTCGTGCTGGCTGCCCATGCAGATACGCCCGAAGGCGCATTGTCCGTCTCAGGGATTAGCGGCACACAGCCTTGGCGGGTCAATCTTTCACTTGATCAAGCGAGCGAGCGCGGCGGTGTTTCCAAGCTTTGGGCACGTAAAAAGATCGCTCAACTGGAGCTGGACCGCGCCCGCGCAAATGCCTCGCCAGACACGCTCGACGCTTCGATCCTCAAGCTCGCACTCGATCACAGTTTGATCTCGCGGCTGACCAGTCTCGTCGCGGTCGATGTCACACCATCGCGCCAAGAGGGCGACACGCTCACCCGTGCGAATGTGCCACTAAATCTACCTGAGGGCTGGGATTTCGATAAGGTCTTCGGGCCAAATACGGGCGGGGTTTCTCCGGCTCATCAGTCTTCGCCAAATGCCATTCCAGCAGAGGCTCTGCGTGAAGCCTCTATCGCTGACGATGTCCCTACCGCGTCTAAGCGAAGCGTCCGCTTGCCACAAACGGCAACACTTGCCGAAGTGAAGCTCATGCTTGGTGGCTTGTTGCTCATGCTCGCAGGACTGCTTACTTGTATGCGCACGCGGTTTCTCCCATGAGGCTGGCTTCCCCCTCCCCGGCCCCAGCCCGCCTTCGTGCTTTAGTACGGGGGCGGGTCTTCGCCGCTATGATCGCTCTGTTTGTTCTACTTGGCGCGCTGCTCGCTGGCGACGGGATTTATATCAAAGCCAAGGCGACCTATGCACAAACATTGCTCGACCGAGCTTGGTCGCGCACCCTTGCTGGCGAAACCAATGCGCGGCCCTGGAGCTGGGCTGACACATGGCCGGTTGCAAAACTGGATATTCCAAGGCTCGGCGCTTCAAGCATTGTCCTGAACAGTGTCAGCGGGCAAGCCATGGCCTTTGGCCCCGGTTTGATGCACGGCCCGCAACCGGGCGAGAACGGGCTCGCCATCATTTCCGCTCACAGGGATACCCATTTCGGATTCCTCAAACACATTGAGCACGGCGACATCGTCCAAATCACGAACGATACGGGTCAAACGGTTTCCTTCAAAATTAGCGAAACAGGCATTGTCGAGGCTGACGCATCGGGTCTCTACCAAGACGGAGAGACGGCGCGTATCGCGCTTGTGACGTGCTGGCCATTTGATGCGCTTCAGCAAGGCACAAAACGCTTCGTTGCCATTGGGGAGATGCTGGACGAAACGACATAAACCAATTGCAGTGAGCGTCACCCTCATGCTCTAAAGGGGGCAGGATTGAATTATTCAGAGCGCCCCATCCATGACCGACACTGTCATCATTATCCCGGCCCGCTATGGCTCCACGCGTTTGCCCGGCAAGCCGCTGATTGATATTGCAGGCAAGACGATGGTCGAGCGGGTCTGGCGTCTTGCGATGCAGGTCACCGGGGTTTCGGCGGTGCTCGTCGCCACGGATGATGACCGCATTGCCGAAGAAGTGGAAAGCTTTGGCGGCGAAGCGGTGATGACGCCTGAAGCTTGCAAGAATGGGACAGAGCGCGCGCTTGCCGCTGTCGAGGCTAAAGGTCTATCGCCGGATGTGGTGATTAATCTGCAAGGCGATGCCCCGCTTACCCCGCCTTGGGTTATTCAGGCCATGGTCGATGAAATGGCATCCGGCGAAACGCACGCAGATATTTGCACGCCCGCCACACGGCTAACCGGTGACAAGCTCGCCTACTTCCTGCGCGAAAAAGAAATTACGCCGCAAACAGGCACAAGCGTCGTGATGGATAAGGATCAAAACGCGCTCTATTTCTCCAAGAGCATCCTGCCCTTCTCCCGCAATGCGCGCGAGGAAGTGTTTCGCCATGTTGGGCTTTATGCCTACAGGTTCGATGTGTTGAAGGCGCTCTGCGCCCTGCCGGAAAGCCCGCTGGAACAGGCTGAGAAACTGGAACAACTCCGCGCGCTGGAAAACGGGTATTCCATCAAGGTCACAATTGTTGACTATCGCGGGCGCTCGCATGCCTCTGTTGATGCGCTTGAAGATGTTGCCCGCGTCGAAGCCATCCTCGCCAGTGAAGGCGAACCGACTTTATGAGCCTGACACGACTGATCCTTGTGCGTCATGGCAACACATTCGCCGCTGGCGATAAGGTGGTGTGGGCTGGCGCGCGCACGGACCTTCCGCTTGTTGAAAAGGGCCGCACGCAAGCTGCGACCCTTGCAACAAGTCTGGCGGCAGCCGCCTTCAAGCCAGATCGCTTCCTCGCAGGCCCGCTCATACGCACCCGCCAACACGCAGACATAATCGCCCAACATATTGGTTTTACCGGCGAGATCGAAATCTCGGGCGCTTTGCGCGAAATTGATTACGGCACATGGGAGGGGCGCTCCACCGAAGAGATCCACGCATTAGGCGGCGAAGCTGAACTTAATGCCTGGAACGCCGAAGCCGCATGGCCCGGCAGCCCCGGCTGGTCGCCCTCTTCAGACACTATTCTCAAGAGCATCGATAAACTTCTTGCCGATCTGGCTGAAGACAGCTCCACGGGCAGCGCGATACTCGTCACAAGTAATGGCATTATGCGCTTTGTCGCCCAATGCCTCACAAACCCGCCTGAACAATTAAAAGTCCGCACCGGGCATTGCTGTTTTCTGGAGCACTGGGAAGGCCGCTGGGTGCAGACCGGATGGGATCAGCCTCCTACTGCACACAAATGGGAGCGCTAGTCGCGCGCATCCTCGAGCAACAGGTAAAGCACATTGTTTGTGAACGACCGATCAGAGGTTAAACCGATATGATCTGCCGGAATGAAATTCACACCTGCCCACGCAATCGGTGATCGCAAGGTTGGCTGCCATTGTGCGCCAATACGTTCATCCATCAAGGCGGAATAGCGCGTCACCGTGCCATCGCCGGGCGAAAACTCTGTGAACTTCACCTTGCCGGTCTCACGGTTGACGGTCACCTCATCTGCCGTGCGATCTGTGTCACCGGCGACGAGATAAATATCCAACCCGTCAGGCGCGCTGGCTGGCACATCTAGCGCGGCATGAAAACGTTTGGCTTGCTTTAACGCGGAGGTGACAAAAATCTCGGCAATATCGCGTTGTTCGGCTGCCTCATTTACGCCGGGTAGCGCATCTGCCCGGAATTGCGCTGCAGCGCGTGTATCAGATAAAAGTCCCCAGCCATATTTGGCCCAAAGCGCAGGATCTAAAACATCATCAATCGGTGTGGCGTCCTCATCATTCCAGATAATGCGCTTATGACGCGAGCGCGGCAGAAGTTGATAAATCGATGGAAATGTCGCCAGCAAATGAGGTGGATAATGCGGCAAAACCGGTTTGCCCGGATCATATCCATTTAATAACTGCTCAAATGACTCCGCCGCGCCAGCATTTGGCGTTCCGATCAAAATGACCCGCTCAACATCTTCAGCGCCCGCCCAAGTCAGCTCCGGCAGGGAACCATCGGCTGGCAAAGCTTGATCACCATATCGCAAGAAATAGCGCGTCAACAATCCACCCATGGAATGGGCAACAATATCGAATTTGATATCATCCTTATCTATGCCAAACCGACGTTTATATTCAGCCCGGACTTCAGCTTTTCGCTGATCAATAAACTGTTTCAGCAAGCGGGCATTTTCGACATTGTCGCGGCGCCAATCATAGGCAAACTGGAAACAGGTAAAATGCTCTTCGCCATAATCGATCCCGGCGCTAAAAGCCGGATCGCGATAACCACCAACACCAAGCGATGACAGAATGCCGACATAAGCGCGGATATCTAGCGGTATTCCAAGGAAACTGAGCCGGACCTGATCAAGGACACCGTCAGGGCGCACCTCGTCTCGTATCATCTGGAGGAAAGTCTCATCCCCGATTGGCAAGGCCAGCAATTGCGCGTCGGTGCGCTTACCCGGATCAACCGACGTATTGTTAAAGGCGCCCCAAACGGTCCGCCCCGACGCGTCATCTACGAGCCGTGTCCCAAGAATGCCGGGGATAACAATAACAGGGTTCCGATCAGGCTTATGGTACTGCGCTGACTGCTCATACAAAATACGCAGCGTTTGATCAGGTTGGCTGATACAGGCTGCAAGACCAAACAACGCGGTCACGGCCAGAAAGGGTTTCAGTAAATGTTTTACACTTTGGAGCATAGACCAATCCACTATCAAAACGTCTCCCTTAGCTCGTGAGCTATCTGGACACAGCCATTATGACAAGGAAGAAGCTCATGTAACGGCGATCAACTCCCTGTCATAATCTGCATCAAAAGAGCGGATACTCAGCTTCAGCACGGTAACGCGATGGTCCATGACCTAAATGGCTGGAATAAAGGTGGAACCGATCAGCCCAAAACTCTGGCGTCGAAAACCCTTTATGTCGTTCGGCGTATTCAGCCGCCTCTGCCGGGAGTGTTCCATGACAATAGGCTAGCGTCACATGGGGCATAAATTTGCGCTTCTCAGCTGGTAAACCTAGCCGCCGCGCCGCACGTTCACATGCCACCGATAGTTCCGCTAACGCCTCATTAAACGCGACCCCCGCCCAAACGGCATGCGGCTCGTTTTTGCCAAACCAACCCGCCCCAGCCAATGAGAGCTTCATCTGAGGCGCCTGTATCTCGCCAAGCGCAGCATCCAGATCATGCGCCAAGCTCATGTCAATATCACCGAAGAACCGCAAGGTAATGTGGAAATTCGCGCGCGGGCGCCACCGCGCTCCAGCAACATTATTTTGAAGCGGTGTAAGTAAATCTGCAATATCAGGCCGGATGGGTAAGGCCGCGAACAATCGTAGCATGAGCTTCTTCTGGCAGACCGCGCGCGAAAAGAAAAGCCCAGCCTGATGATAGAGGCTGGGCTATATGCAATCTTAAATTAAGGCTGTGTTTAGCCAGCAAGCATATCCAGCTTACCGAACTTTTCAGCCAGCAGATAATAGAATGTCACGCGAGACTTGTTTCCGCCCTCAGGCTTCAAGTGTTCACAGACTTCTTGTATCGCAGCATCGAGCTCATCATTGGTGAGCGCCATCGACAGCTTACCGCGGCACCATTTTTCACGCACGCGTTGCAGCTCTACTGGATCTGAGCAGGAAACAAGTGAGCTATCGCGGTTGCGCAGCGCAATCCCAAGATGTCCAACTATTTTCTCTGCCGCAGCCTGATTATAGCCGTTCGCATATTTCTTAACATTGTCTTCGTATTTAGATGCGTCTGCCATTAACTTAAGTTCCCCTTAGTTATATTTGACTTTTTTATTGTTCGCTTCACTTAGTTACTAAGACTCGCGAAATGACATTTAGAAGACTCTATGTCAATTCTTGCTATGCACTTGGTGAGCGATGTTCCTTGTGAAGTTGCCCAACATCTTTTTCCATATCCGCGGTCCACTCTAGATCGAACGCATCTATGCAGATTTTCAATTGCTGCATGTTGGTTGCCCCAATAATCGTAGACGTTGTAAAGGGACGCGTATCGCAAAACTTAATTGCGAATTGTGCCGGATTAACCCCATATTTCGCGGCTAGGTCGATATGGGCGTTAATCGCCTCAACCGCGCCTGGACCTTCATAGCGTTGCAACCGATCGAACAATTGTTTGCGCGAACCTGCAGGTAGCGCGCCGTTGCGATATTTTCCAGTGAGGTAGCCTTGGGCCAGTGGCGAGTATGCCAACAATCCGACCTTTTCGCGCATTGCAATCTCATCCAACCCTTCCTCGAATTTTCGCGAGACGAGATTGTAGACGTTTTGAATCGATTGAATGCGAGGTAATCCACGCGCATTGCTCTCAGCCAGAAAACGCATAACCCCGAACGGCGTCTCATTGGAGACCCCAATATGGCGAATACGGCCCGCTTTCACATGCGTATCCAGATGCGATAGAATCTCTTCAAACGGCTCATAAGGCGTCGTATAGGATTCGGTGTCTATTTTAGCACCGAACAGACCCACAGGGCGATCCGGCCAATGTAGCTGATAAAGGTCAATATAATCCGTTTTAAGCCGTTTCAGGCTTTTTCCGACGGCTTCATCTATCTGCGCTTTGTTTTGGCGTGTTACTTTCAGATCAGGATCATCGCGAGTCCATGTCATCGCAGAGCGCCCTGAAATCTTTGACGCCAGTGTCACCTCAGATCGGCGGCCTGTTTTTTCAAACCAGGTTCCAATAATCTCTTCGGTACGTCCCTGAGTTTCAGGCTTTGGCGGCACGGCATACATTTCAGCGGTGTCCCAGAACGTCACCCCCCGCTCCATCGCATAGTCCATTTGCGCGTGGCCTTCAGCCTCAGTGTTCTGTTCGCCCCATGTCATCGTGCCAAGGCAGCAAGACGTGACCTCCAACCCGGTTTGGCCCAGCGGGCGCATTTCGATACTCATTGTAAACCTTCCCAGCGTTTAATACCGCCATATGGCCCAAAACAGGCCGTTATCAGTAGAATGCGCGAGTTTTGCTTGCACAATCGACTTGTAGTACCAATACTATATGAGTTGACTAGCTTTCCACCTGAAATAATTCGAGGGATTACGAAATGAATGATTTCAACCAGAACCTGACTGGACATGGCCGCGCCATGGATATGGGGACCGATATCGGTCTGCGTAGCTTCATGCTCGGCGTTTACAATAAACTCACACTGGGTATCGCGCTAGCAGGCGCCATTGCTTATTTTGCAGGCACATTTGCGCCCATTACTAATTTTATCTACGGCAACCAAACCGTTATGTGGATTGTTATGTTCGCCCCGATTGTCCTGATCCTTGGCGCAAGATTCTTCATGCGCAATCCGAGCCCGTTCAGTAGCGCTCTCCTGTATTGGGCTGTTGTCATCGCAATGGGTCTCTCAATGAGTGTCTATTTCTTTTTGGCAGGCATAGGCGCTAGCGGCGTAACCAATATCATGATCACGAAAGCATTCCTGATCACATCAGCCATGTTCGGCGGCTTGTCCCTGTTTGGTTACACAACCAAGCGTGACCTTGGCCCTATTGGTGCCTTCGCTTTTATGGGCATTTGGGCCGCCTTTATTATCGGCATGGTCTTCTTCATCCTGCCAATGATCTTCCCAAGTGTAGGCTTTTTAGCGTCTGACACGATGCAACTCGTAATTTCAGGCGCGTTTGCTCTGTTCTCCGCAATCATTATCGCTTGGCAGACACAGTCTCTGAAAGAGGGTTATTATCAACTTGCTGGCGACCAGCGCGGCATGGCGGTGATGACAAATTGGGGGGCGTTGAACTTCTTCATCTCCTTCGTCAACATCTTCCAGTTCGTGATGCGCATATTATCTAGCGACTGATCACAGCGCTTAACAGACACAATCAAACGCCCCGGACAGCAATGCCCGGGGCTTTTTCTATTATGGTTATAATATGCGCCCCTATTCGGCCGCCACCTTATGGGCTGCATCGCCAAGAATACTCTCAGCCACCTCATCCGGCACGATCAGAAACGTGTCCTGGCAGGTCTGCTCAAACCCCTCAAGCAAGTCCTGCGCGCGCACGCTACCGGTTCGTTCAACATGCATTTCCAGAAGCATCCTGAACCGGTCGGCATGTTCTTCAGGCAAGTCGGATAGCTTGTACCATTTGATCGCATCTGGATTGGCCACAGCTTCAAAACGCGCCTCGGCATCCCACACATAGGCGCGTCCGCCGGTCATGCCCGCGCCGAAATTATCACCAACGGGTCCGAGAATAGCTACCTCCCCGCCGGTCATATATTCACAGCCATTCGCGCCGCAGCCCTCAATAACTGATATTGCGCCAGAATTACGAACAGCAAAGCGTACCCCGGCTGTTCCAGACGCAAACAGATGCCCCGCCGTTGCACCATAGAGGCATGTATTGCCGATGATGGCATTGGTTGCAGCTGTAAAACCAGCATGGGCAGGCGGGCGCACAATAATCGTTGCGCCGGACAACCCCTTGCCAACATAATCATTCGCATCCCCGGTGACATCAAGCGTTAAGCCCTGAACTGCAAACGCGCCCAGCGACTGGCCTGCGGACCCATCAAGACGGATATGTAAACGGCCCTCCGGCAAATCGCGCTCGCCAAATTTACGCACAATCGCTGACGATGAGCGCGTACCGATCGCGCGGTGAATATTGCGAACGCTATAGGATAGTTGCATCTTCTCGCCGCGCGTGAAGAAGGGTTCGGCATCGCGCAGGATTTGTGCGTCCAGCGTTTCAGGCACAGCATTTCGCCGCTTTGGATCATAGACCACATCACGGCCTCCGCGCACCTGAACCAGAAGCGGGTTCAAATCGAGATCATCCAAATGCGCCGCACCGCGCGACACCTGAGCCAACAGGTCAGAACGACCAATCGCTTCATCCAGACTTTTCAAGCCAAGCTCTGCCAGTGTCTCGCGCACATCTTCGGCGATGAAGCTCATCAGATTGACGACCTTGTCAGGATTGCCCGTAAATTTCTTGATCAGTTCAGGGTCTTGCGTACACACACCAACCGGGCATGTGTTGGAGTGACATTGGCGCACCATAATACATCCCATGGCCACCAGGCTGGCTGTGCCGATACCATACTCTTCAGCGCCAAGCATCGCGGCCATAACAATATCGCGCCCGGTGCGTAGCCCGCCATCGGTTCGCAAGGTAACCTTCTCCCGTAAATTGTTCATCGACAGGACTTGATGCGCTTCGGCCAGCCCAAGCTCCCAAGGCAGCCCAGCATATTTAATGCTTGTCTGGGCGCTAGCCCCTGTCCCGCCAACATTCCCCGCAATCAGGATCACATCGGCTTTCGCCTTCGCAACACCTGCCGCAATCGTGCCTACGCCAGAACGCGCAACGAGTTTCACACAAACGCGCGCGTCCGGATTGATCTGTTTAAGGTCATAGATCAGCTGCGCCAAATCTTCGATGGAGTATATGTCATGATGCGGGGGCGGAGAAATCAGCGTGACGCCCGGCGTTGCATGGCGGTTCTTGGCAATGAATTCCGTGACCTTGAAACCCGGTAACTGCCCTCCCTCACCCGGCTTTGCGCCTTGCGCCATCTTGATTTCAATCTCACGGCAATTGTTGAGATATTCTGCCGTCACACCGAACCTACCGGAGGCAACCTGTTTGACCGCAGAATTCATATTGTCGCCGTTCGGTAGCGGCGTGTAGCGCTCGCGCACCTCTCCGCCCTCGCCAGATACCGATTTTGCGCCAATTCGGTTCATCGCCACATTCAATGTGCCGTGCGCATCCGGACTTAGCGCGCCCAGCGACATACCGGGTGTCACAAATCGTTTTCTAATTTCATTGATCGACTGAACCTCTTCCAATGGCTTGGCGTGGCCAGCGGCTTTAAAGTCCATCAGATCGCGCAGTTGCACGGGCGGTCGCTTTTGCAAAGCGTCGGCATATTTACGGTAGATAGTATAATCACCCCGATCACAGGCTGCCTGTAGCGTATGGATCAAGCCGCCATCGAGCGCATGCGGCTCACCGCTGGCGCGCAGCCGATAAAATCCGCCCACCGGAAGCGCTGTGACTTGCTCGCCAAATGCAGCCGCATGGCGCTCCAATGCATTCTCTTCCAGCCCTGCCAGACCAATGCCTGAAATCCGGCTGGACATGCCGGGAAAGTAATCGGCCACCAGAGCGCGCGACAATCCAAGTGCTTCAAAATTATATCCGCCGCGATAAGAGGAAATGACCGAAATCCCCATCTTGGACAAGATTTTCAGCAAGCCAGCCTCGATGGCCTTTTTATAGCGCTCAACCACGACGCCCAGACGATCTTTACCAAGCAAACCGCGCTCATGGCGGTCTGCAATCGCGTCTTGTGCCAGATAGGCATTTACGCACGTCGCCCCCACACCCACCAGGACCGCAAAATAATGCGTATCAAAACATTCAGCAGATCGAACCGTTATCGAGCAAAAGCTGCGCAAGCCTTCAGCGACAAGATGCGAATGGACAGCGCCAGCGGCCAGTATCATCGGCATAGAAATTTTATCACCGTCCTGAAATTCATCTGTCAGCACAATGTGTTCCCGGCCCGCGGCCACCGCCTCAACCGCTTCGGCTTTTATCCGATCAATCGCCGCCTTCAATGTGCGGCCGTCCATGCTCGTCTCATCGCGCGCGAATGTGCAATCAATCACGGTGAGCCCTTCGCCCAGCATAGCCTTGAGACGCTCATACATGCCGGTTGTGAGCACAGGGCTTTCCAACATGAACACATTGGTCTGCGCCTCGTCCGTCGCCAAAATATTGCCGAGGTTTTTAAACCGTGTTTTCAAACTCATCACCCGGTCTTCCCGCAAGGGGTCAATCGGTGGATTGGTCACTTGCGCAAAATTCTGCCGGAAAAAATGAGATAAAGGCCGTGCATTTGGCGAGAGGATCGCAGGCGGCGTGTCGTCCCCCATAGAACCAATCGCCTCTTTACCCAGCTCGGCCATGGGGGCGAGGATCAGCTCCAAATCTTCCATTGTGATGCCCGCCGCCGTCTGGCGTTGAAGCAAAGCCTGCCGGTCGGCGTAAACACGCGGCTCAGGCCCCGGACCAATCTCCGCCTCCAGATCAACAACATTCTTCAACCATTCCTGATAAGGGTTTTGTGAGGCAAGCAGATCGACCAGCTCTTCATGCTCATAAAACTTACCGGTTTTCAGATCAGCCGCAATGATCCCGCCAGCAGAGACGCGTCCCTTGCGTACAATCGTTTCGCCCTCAAGCGGGCACATGCCCGTCTCGGAGCCCACTGTCAAAATATTGTCCGCTGTCAAAGCATATCGCATGGGACGCAATCCGTTACGATCAAGCCCGGCAATCGCCCAGCGCCCATCATAAGCTGCGATAGCGGCCGGCCCATCCCAAGGCTCCATGACTGAATTGCAATAGTGATAAAGCGCGGCATGCTTTTCCGGCATGATTGATGCCCGCTTCGACCAGGCCTCCGGTATCAAGAGCGCTTTGGCCATGGGCGCAGATCGGCCAGCCCGGCAAAGCATCTCAAACACATTATCAAGCGCTGCACTGTCTGATCCGCCATTCGGCACAACCGGCTTCACATCATCTTGATAATCTCCAAAACTTTCAGATACCATCTTGATTTCATGGCTCTTCAGCCAATTCAAATTTCCACGTAGCGTATTGATTTCACCATTGTGCGCAAGCATGCGAAATGGCTGAGCGAGCGACCATTGCGGAAACGTATTTGTCGAATATCGCTGATGATAGATTGCAACCGATGAGACAAACTTCTCATCGGCCAAGTCCAGATAAAAGGCGTCTATGTCTTCGGCTAGAAACATGCCCTTGTAGATGAGATTTTTGTGGCTGAGCGAGCAGACATAAAATCCCGGAATTGCCGCCTCGCGTGCACGCCGCCCAATACGCCTGCGGCAAATATAAAGCGCGCGCTCCATCTCATCAGCGTCTCGTCCCTGTTCATCACGAAACATGACCTGTTCAATTTCCGGACGCGTATCGGCTGCCTTCTGCCCAATTATGCTCACGTCCACTGGCGGCTGGCGCCAACCATAAATATAGAAGCCCATGGCCAGAATTTCACGCTCAACAATTGTGCGCGCACTCTCTTGCATGGCTAAATCCGTGCGGGGAAGAAAAATCTGCCCGACACAAATCGGATCATCTGTTGGCTCATGCCCGGTCCGCGTCACTTGCTCACGAAAGAAGGCTTGTGGCACATCCACACGTATACCCGCCCCATCCCCCGTCTTTCCGTCCGCATCCACCGCGCCGCGATGCCACACATTCTTCAGGGCCTTTATACCCATTTCAACGATCGCCCGGCGCGGCTTGCCATCAAGCGCGACCACCAGACCAACCCCGCAAGCTGAATGCTCATCTTCAGGATTGTAAGCATGCGCATCAATAAGCTTTTGGCGCGCATCCAGGAAGTTCTGATTTGGGCTTTTCATGTGCATTTTCCTATACAGCCATGGCCGGTTTAGTAGGCACCTCAGATGCCTGCGCGCGCATGAAATTGTGCATCGCCTCGGCCGCGTCCCGCCCATCCTTAATCGCCCACACGACCAGCGAGCCACCGCGTACAATATCGCCAGCAGCAAACACACCCGGAAGCGCTGTCATCATCGTGGCAAAATCAACACGCACCGCCCCCCAGCGATTGACGGCAAGCTGCGCATCCCCCCACAACGTCGGCAAATCTTCAGGATCGAAGCCGAGCGCGCAAATTACCATATCGGCCTTAACCTCAAACAGCTCACCAGTAGCATCCGGTGCTTGACGCCCCGAAGCATCAGCCGCGCCGAGCTTCATTCGCACCGCGCACACCGCTTTGACCGCACCGCTCTTGTCGGTCAACAAAGCTTCAGGTCCGGCAAGCCATTCAAATGTCACACCCTCTTCTTCGGCGTTTTGCACTTCGCGCGCGCTACCTGGCATATTCGACCTGTCCCGCCGATAAAGACAGGTGACCGATTTGGCACCTTGGCGCACAGCCGTGCGCACACAGTCCATCGCCGTGTCCCCGCCGCCAATAACGACAACGCGCTTACCTTCTGCGTGCAAGGTGCCGGAACTGAAAGCGGCTGTTTTATCACCAAGGCCTTTGCGATTGGACGCCGTTAGATATTCCAGCGCCTCTATGCTTGTACCCGCCTCCAATCCGGGAACGGATAAAGTGCGCGGCTTATACACACCCGTCGCAATCAGGACCGTATCATGCGCCGTGCGCAGATCCGCAAAGCTGACCGTGTTGCCTATATCGCAATTATATTTGAACTTGATGCCGCCATCTTCAAGATGCCTCATGCGCCGCGCGACAATGTCCTTTTCCAGCTTGAAACCGGGAATGCCATAAACAAGCAATCCGCCGCCGCGATCATAACGGTCATAGACTGTCACTTGATAGCCTTTTCGGCGCAATTGCTCAGCCGCCGCCAATCCGGCTGGCCCGGCCCCAATGATGCCGACCGATTGATCGAGCTCGCGTGGCGGGGTGATTGGCTTTACCCACCCCTCCTTCCAAGCCGTATCGGTCAGGTGCTTTTCAACCGCGCCAATGGTCACTGTCCCATGGCCAGACTGCTCGATAACGCACGACCCCTCACACAACCGATCCTGCGGACAGATCCGGCCACAGATTTCAGGCATATTATTTGTCGCCGCCGACATATCATAGGCCTCTTCCAAACGCGCATTGGCAGCCAACATCAGCCAATCTGGAATGTTGTTTGAAAGCGGGCAGCCTTGCTGGCAAAACGGCACACCGCATTGCGAGCAACGCGCTGCCTGTTCCGCCGCTTTGGCAGGTTTGTAGGCTGTGTAGATCTCATCAAAATCAGCCTTGCGCGTCTTTGCTGCGCGCTTTTTCGGCGTCTTTCGGTCAACACGAATGAATTGCAGCATGGTTTGCGGCATTTAGCGCTCCATTTGGGAAGGAAATGCCTTATAGGAGCACCTTAAAACCCAATGCAAGCAACATCCGCCTTTAAATATCATATTGATATTATTATATGAG
>CAZXTI010000003.1:0-10478 GCA_964643565.1 uncultured Hyphomonas sp.
CAGCAACCTTATTATGCCAACCGGAGACATGCACAGATTTCCCGCGCTCACTGGCACGCATCGCCCCGCGCACCACCTTCTCAGCGGTTTCCACAAACATGCCGGGCTTGGCTTCGCCGCCATCACCGATGCCGCTCGCCCGTTTAAATTCCGTCGCCGTCGATCCCGGGCACGTCGCCGTGCAATGCACGCCGGTCCCCTTCACTTCATGCGCAAGGCTTTGCGAAAACCGCAGCACAAAAGCCTTCGCGGCCGGATAAAGCGTATGCCCCACCCCGCCCGGCGCATAGGCAAGCATTGATGACACATTGATAATCCGGCCCCATTTTCGTTCCAGCATATCTGGAAGCACGGCATGGGTCAGACTGGCCACAGACGTCACCAACGTTCCGACAAAGGCTTGCTGGCGCGCCCAGTCCGTTTCGGCATATGTGGCGGGGATCGAAAAGCCTGCATTGTTCACCAGAATATCGACCTGCCCCTCGGTCGCGGCCACGCCTTGCATCACATGCTCATGCGCGTCAGGTGCGGAAAGATCCTGGGCAATCACGTGCGCTTTTACAGAATAGGCTGCCTCCAGCCCACGCGCGATCTCTTCCAGCCGCTCCTTGCGCCGCGCCACAAGAATGACATCAGCGCCCAAGGCAGCATAACGCGTCGCAAAGGCCCGGCCGAGACCAGCAGAGGCACCTGTAATCAACGCTGTGCGCCCTGCATATTTTTCAGACCCTGACATCACGCCTCTCAATCACTTCTCATCAATAATCATGCCTAACCGGATTCGGCCGGCAAGAGCATATACTCTTCACAGAAAACAAAACGGCGACCCAAAGGTCGCCGTTTATAAATTTCATTATCAACTTCGATTTAGAAGGTGATTTGTGTCCGGAAGAACAGTTCACGTCCGGTTGAGTCAAACACGCCAGGGAATGTGTTACCATTCGAGGTCGTGAAGAATGACGAAACAGGTGGGTCATTATCCAACACGTTGTTCACACCGAAGCCAACGTTGACATTTTCCCGTACTTGCCAGTTTGCAAACACGTCAACAAAGCTTTCGTTTCCGAATGTTTGGCCCAATATCTCAGCTGGCGCAGCAGCACTCGGATCGAGGTTCTCAGTGTCACTGAAGTAACGCCATGAAACACGTGCATCAATATTCCAAGGTGTCTGCCAACCGACAGACGCAACGTGGCGATATTCAAATGTTGGCTGACCAACAATATCGTCACAAGCACCTGAGAAGAAACCAAGGCAATCAGTTGCCGGCTCACCAGGAACACTAACTTGATCAAACTCGGTCAAATATGTCGCAGCATATGCCAAGTTGACTGAGCCGTAATCACCAAAGCCCAAGTCACCAAGATCGTGACTATAGTTTGCCGCGAAATCGATACCTTCGGTTGCGCGTGAACCAACGTTTTGCAGGTTCGCTTCGATAAAGCCGTCAATTTGGATCGTACCAAGCGCGTCACGATTAATCAGCGCACAGAATGTGTCGTCCAGATCATTCACACAGCCATCCAGAATTGTTTGAGATGGGACATTGGTAATAAAGCCATCAACTTCGATATTGAAGTAATCGACAGAGACAGTCAGATTAGGCACCCAGCGCGGCTGGACGACAATACCCGCAGTGAACGTATCCGATTCTTCTGGGTCAAGCGCAACGTTACCACCGACAAGCTCCTGAAGCTGACCAGCATCTGCTGGAACCAGTCCAATAAGGTTCGCTGGAACGCCTGAAGCGATACAACCTGCATCAGATCCTGTTGGGTTTGCCCCGGAACATGGATCGTTTGCATTGAAGAGCTGCAAGCTCGCTGGTGCAAACAATTCAAAAACGTTCGGCGCACGTGCCGCACGCTGGAACTGGAAGCGGAACCGAACATCATCAACCGGCACCCAAGATGCACCAAGTGAATATGTGTTTGTATCAACACCATCACTCTGGTCGCCGCCTGGTAGCCTATTGCTGAATGAGAAGTCAGAGTAGCGATACTGACCGGTAAAGGAAAGTTCTTGAATGAATGGAACATCCTCGATGAGCGGGATAGCAACCTCGGTGAACAGCTCATAAACACGGCTTTGAGCAGAAACCGGATCAGTTGGTCCGCCAAGGCCTGTCGAGCCACCAACCAGCAAGATGCTGTCTGGATTCTGCGAAAGCGTATCTTGACGCCATTCGAAACCACCCAAAACAGTCGGCTGGCTTGTCGCAAACGGGCTCGTGACTGGAACCGGTCCCTGTAGGGTCAAACCGGTCACAACTTGCTGAACGTCACCAATCGAAATTGTTGGTGTCGACACGGCGGCGGTTGCAACAGGATCAACAGGCGTGGTTCCCAAGAGGTTCAAAGGAATACATCCTGCGCGACCTGAGGTACAAACCGGATCGCCATTTGCGTCTGTCGTTACGAGCAGCGCTTCTTGTAGAAGCTCAATGTTGAAGTCTTCCGTGTTCAGGTCAGTGTTTGCTGTATCAGCGAACTGCGCAAACAGGTCATAGCTCCAGCCTTCAACAAAGTCGCTAAGATCACCGCGAACACCGGAAACGATGCGCATATTAGTAATCTCGAAGCTTGAAAGACGTCCACCGCCCTCAACATTGCGTCGGTTCACCTGTACCGTTGCAAGATCGTCACCCGCAAATCCACGGTCCGTACAAATGACCTGTACCAGTTCTGGTGTTAGGAATGGGTTGTCACAGTTAAGCTCGGAAACTTCACCAAACGTCGCTGTCGGTGCAATCTGAGCATCTGAAACGTTACGCGTGAAACCAAAGTCAGCATAAAACTCAGCATACTTATTGAGCTCATAGCGCGCCAAGAAACCAGCATTGAAGCGCTGTGACGGACGACGGAAGAAGTTTAGCGGGTTAAAGTTAAATGCATTGCTTGCACCTAAAATAACATTTCCATCGGCATCCACTGGCACATTACCAGCAGCATCCAGAGAGACAGTACCGGCTAGACCACCCGGGATTTGGCTGTCACCAACGCCATCACCGTCTGTATCAACCAAAACAGCTGGCAAAGACAGTGTGGTCGGGAACGGGCCGAAGTTGGAACCGAAACAGAAGATGTCAGCGCCAGGCTCCGTACCAAAATCACCAAGAGCACAAGCAGAGATATCACGTGTTCCCTGCAGAATAGCATTCTGGTCGAGGTAGCGTGCATATGCTGTGACATTACCTTTACCGTCGTCGAAGTCAGTACCGACAATCGCGGTCACATCCCATTCGAAGCCATCAGTAACGCCGCCCGTTGGAGTAGGTCCACCAGCTGGGTTCAGCGCATTAACTTCCTGAATGAAGCTGTTGCTGTTGGCATCCTGACGGAAGCCGATTTGCCCTGTAAATTCTGCGCCCTGAAAATCACGGCGGAGAATGAAGTTAGCAACACCTGCGATCGCGTCAGAACCGTACACAGCTGAAGCACCGCCTGTAACGAGTTCTGCACGTTCAACGAGCGTCGACGGGATTTGGTTAAGGTCAGCAACTGAAATATCAGCGCGGCCAGGTCCAAGACGCTTGCCATCAATCAAGACAAGGTTTCTGTTGGCACCCAATCCACGAAGGTTCAAGGTCGATGTACCATTGGCACCGTTTGAAACTTCACTGGTCTGGCCAGCAATAACCGATGGTAGTGTGTTAACAAGGTCGACAGCATCAAATGTACCGCGCGCCACGAACTCTTCTTGTCCGACTGAAACAACCGGTGAAGATGATGTAATATTAGGGTTCTTCAGGCGAGAACCCGTGATTACGATCGTTTCCTGGACCGCCTCGTCATCTTCCGCTTCGCTAACACGCTCAACATCTTGTGCCTGCGCAGCCATGAACGGTGCGCCGCCCATGGTAACAGCCAAAATAGAGGCTGTGAGTAGCTTGCTCTTAAAGCTCTTCTCATCTCTTCGATAAATCAATCTAACACTCCTAATTAGGGATCCCTCCGGCAGTATCGCCGCATCGAACAAAACGCCAGACGCATATGGGAAGGTCAATGCTCCCGAACAGAAAAATCAAAACTGTGTCATAATGGGCGCAGAGCGCCGCATGCACGGGAAGCGACCCCCGCATCACAAAAAACGCCTTAAAACAGAAAAACCCACCAGAAGTTGATTTCTGGTGGGTTAAAACTTTTATTACACTGTTGGTAAATCAGAAATCGAACTTGATCCCGCCGCCATATGTGCGTGGCTGGCCGAATACATTCGTTGTCCCAATCAGAGGCCCAAGAACATCAAGCCCATCAATCGTGAACTCATCATCTGTCAGGTTCTGGCCGTAGAAGAAGACTGTAACATTACCATCGCCAAGACCGCCGAACGTATAGCCAACGCGGGCATCAAGCAGATTAGAGTTGGTTCGCGGCACGCCAATCACGGTTGTTGCGTCCTTATGGTTGAACCCGATATGCGCCTGCAATTCGCCAAAACCTACGTCCCTGTTATAGTCTAAATTGACGGCGTAGGAGTTGCGCGGCGCATTATCGATACCGCCAGCAAGTTCCCCGGTGAACGGGTTGATGAACTCATCTGCTTCAGCATCCAGGAATGCATAAGAGAAGCTGGCAATCAGGCCATCAGAGATCACAGCCTGTCCATCAATTTCAAAACCGATAAATTCAGCATCATTATTCTCAACGAAGCGCGCAACCGGAATGGCCGGGTTCGTGAAGGTAAACTGTTGATCATCTGCAAATGTTGCAAACACATTCGCATTTAGCCGAACACGATTGTCGAGCCAGTCAGATTTAAAGCCAATTTCACCCGACCGAACGCGCTCTTTGTCGAACAAAAAGTCTGTAAAATTGACCGAAGATTGGTTGAAACCACCAGACCGGAACGCTTGGCTATAGCTGGCATAGATCAAAAGATCATCCGTCGGCGTGTACTCAATGACAACTTTCGGGTCGAGGCTGTCAAACGTCTCATCGCCTGTGAGTGCAGGGATTGTGTTTCCAAGCAAATCGACCGTGTCGTTGAAGAAAGGACTGACCCCCTGCTGGAAAGCTTCCTTTTCATCACGCGAATAACGCAAACCGCCAGTTATCGAAATCTGGTCGGTGACATCAAACGTCACCTCGCCATAGGCCGCAAAAGACTGCGTTTCGATTTCCAGACGCGCGCCCGGCGAACGGGCTGCTGTCAAAATAGCGGCAAGCCCCGTGTCACCGGCCAAGCCGTCCAACTGCCCGGTTAACGTACCAAGCTGAGCCTGAAGCGCGGCCAATTGCGCCTGCAAGCCCGGAATAGCCGCTGGCGGCGTATTTGGGTCCTGAAGCGCGGCCGCAATGCCCTGAATCTGCGCGCCTGTCCCGATAAGACCATTGGCAGGATCATCAGCAGGTCCAGCCAAAACACCTTGAATCCCAGGAAGCAAAGCCAATGCCGGCAACAGTTGAGCCAAGCCAAGCGCGTCGCCCGGGCGATCCAGGAATGTCCCTGCCGCCGTGTCTTCATCAAAATAGAACAGGCCGCCTGTATAGCGCAGACGGTCATTCCAGAGTGATCCTGTTTGCGTCAGCTCAATTGAAAACTGCTCATGATTGTCAAGCGTTGGCGTGCCTTGTGGGGAGGCGCTGCCGAAGCCGACAAAGGGGCCAGCAAAAAATGGCGGATCAAACGGCGTCGTAAACGGAACCGCAAAATCAGGACGCAGTGTCAAATCCGTTCCGGGTAACAATGGATCAATCGCGGCCAACAAAGCTGGAAGCGCAAAGACAAACGTATCCAGTGTGGACGGGTTTGTCGCAGGATCAGCAGGCGCGGTTGGGTCAAGCGTCCCGGCAGCAAGCGAGCCTTGCAAGACAAATGGGTTTATCTCTGGGAAGAAGGATGTAAACGCATCTACATCAGCCCGGCGATAGGCCCCCAGAATTTTCGTGCTGTGATTTGTATGCCAATCCCACTCAGCTGAAATCCGGTGGCCAATAATATCGCTTCGCGTTTCCTCAATCGGAACAGTGGAGACCGCTTCGCGCTGGAACCCTTCCGTCACGGGCACAAGCTCAAATGGCGTGCCGACAGTTGGCGCTTGCAAGAAACCAAAGCTTCCATCCACATTCGGAACCAATTGCTGGAAAAACGGCTCGTTCAACGAACGCGATGTGTCGAAGCCATACTCGACGAGCAGCTGCGGCGTGACCTGCCAGCCAATGTCCAAATTAAAGCCTGTACGGTCTACGCCGCCAAAGTCCGCGCCTACCCCCTGATCCAAAAACCCTGCGCCGGGGATACCCGTAAACGTGTTGAGATCAAATGGCGTGTTTACATTGTCAACAAAGCCATCGCGGTCGAACACGAGACCGGAAAGTTTAATCGCAGCCGTATCGCCGAGCGGTATATTCACGCCGCCCTTCAGACCAAACGTCCCGAAATTACCAGCTTCCAAAGTTGCGTTACCGGTGAAGCCTTCTCCGATCTCCGCGCCCTTTGTAATAATATTAATCGCACCAGCAACAGCGTTGCGCCCATAGAGCGTACCTTGCGGCCCTTTGAGAACCTCGATCCGCTCAAGGTCGGGCGAGTCGAATGCCAAGCCCGGCGACTTGCCGATATAAACACCGTTCACATACAAACCGACTGTCGAGTCCAGACCAATTTGCGGATCATCCTGCCCGATACCGCGAATGGATATACGCAAACCAGAACTGTCAGCCGGGTTTGGCGATGCCGTCAGGCCCGGTGTAAAAGTCTGCAAATCATCAAAGCCATCAATGTTCAAAATCTCTAGACGCTCAGCATCAAAAGCTTGGATCGCGATTGGAACATCTTGCAAGTTTTCGGAGCGCTTTTGCGCCGTCACTTCAATTGCGTCGAGCACACGCTCTGTCTCGACAACTCTTTCACGAACGCGCTCCTGAGCTTGAGCTGTTGTCAAAGGCAACACCGCACTACAACCAAGAACCGTTGTCGCGAGCAGTGCACGCTTATGTATAGAAGTTAAAGCCAAAATATCTCTCCAGAAATTACCGATTAGCTGAGCTAAAAACGATCTTGAAACCCTCAAAACTGTGCCAAAAAAGCACGCTTTTCAAAAACCACTCTACCTGTAAAGCGCGAAAAACTTTACACTTAAGTGTAAAATCGAAACCCCGAAAAATCTATTTTTTTCAGCGCACTAACGATCCGGAATAATCTTTTTTGAGACTGTGCCTAAAACAGCACATCATACAGCCCTCAATTCGGCGACGAATCAGCCTCAAGCTGCAAAGCGCGAATGAGCGCGATATGATCATAATAAGCGAGCGCTTCTTGCTCTGGCACAGCCGGGTCAAGCAGGCGCGCTTTATAGGTCGCAATCGCAAAATCCTGAGCCGTTTTATCGGTCGGATCTGCAAAAAATGCCCAGTCTGACAAATGCGACGCCATCACAATATCGGTCTCACCAACGGTTCTCGCCTGCGCCAAAAGAGCCTCCATGCCGCCCGCCATCTCGACGATCTGCTTGGACTGCGCTTCCAGCGTTGCTGGTGTCCAATGCGCGGGCTGATCATCCCACCAACCGGTCCACTGTTTTACGAACATCTTCCCGACATCTTGCGGCGAGACATAATACGTATCGAGGCGAGGATCATTGGCGAAGCGGTCCGGCCATGTAATTGCCGCGATCACCTCATCCTTGCGCAGCCCCGCATTCAGCCCGGCTTTCACCTCTGCCTCAATATGTTCCAAAGCATCAGCATGCAGGGTCAGCGCCTCGCGCACGTCCCCCGCCCCGACCACTGGCTTGCCATGCATGGGCAGCATGATTTGCGCATCATGGCCTGCCATCTCGCGGAAGGCGGCGATCCATTCAGTGCCATAGCGCTGCACGCGTTTGCCATTACCAAGATTGGGCAAGAAGCCCTGATAATAATCAGCCACCGCGATAATGTCCCGGCCGGGAATAGAGACATAATACTGGTCATCTGTTTCGGCGCGGTGTGGGTGCACGCGGAACACCTCCCCGCCGATCTCAAACTCCGTTTCGGTTGATATATAGGCCGTCGGCAAAGGTATATCCGCCACGCCCCTCGGCAGCTCGCCATAGGGCTGGCTCATATATTTCGCGATCGAGCCGCGCAGCGCGCCATAACGGACAAGCCTGTCCTTGATCTTTTCATGACCGATCACACGTGCTTCGGGATAGGCTTCGGCCAGCGCCCACAGCCCCGTCAAATGGTCGACATGGCCATGTGTAATAAAAATATCCGTGACCGGCTTATCCGTCACCTCGCGAATATGTTCCAACAGAACAGGCCCGGCCCCTGCCATGCCCGTATCGACGACGACAACGCCCTCTTCGGTTTCAAAGAAAACCGCGTTTACAATCGGGAACCGCACCAGCCAGCTTCCGGGCGCAACCTCGATACGCTCGGTCTTCTTGCGGATATCCGCCGTCACCGCCTCGTCACGGGAAAACATATGTAAGCCGACAATGCGCGAGGCCGGATTACCAAAAATGCCGCCGGTCAAAAACCGCTGGATCACACGCGGGTCTTCAATCGCGATCCGTGCACGTCCCGCCTCCAGTCGCTCCGGCGTATAAAGCCCGGAGAACTCGGCCCTTTCCAGACTTGCCGCATCGCCCACACCGCCATCAACGCCGCGTGAGAGAAAAAGCATGACCGCGATACCAACAATCGCGATCAAACCAATTGCACCGGTCAGTGCGCCGAGAAAAAAGCTACGTCCCATGACTTACCCCTACCAGGTCTGATAGCGCCGACGCGCATGATCTTGGCGTTTACGCAACTGCTCAGCGCGCGCGCCTGCATCAAACCGCGGCATATCGGCGGGCAAATGGTCAGCCAGCTCTGCCAGCTTGACCAGCTTTGTTTGCGGCTTGGGCGCATCCTCTAGCGCCAGCCCCGGACTTTGTATCCGCACATAAAGCAGGCCTTGCGTATTGCCAGCCGTATCAATCCAGTTCTGCACACCGGGGTCGCCCGGCGACACAACGAACACATAAGATCCGTCTACCGACATGTGCGCCTGCGCGCCAGTATTACACCATGAAAGCGAGGTTTGCCGATTGACCCAATCGGGGCTAGCGGCCCAGAAATTCGCCAATTGCAGTCCGCAATAGCCAGCCTCCACATCCGGTATGGTCACGATCAACGCTTCATCCGCACCCACCGAATAAAAGCCCGGCGCAAAATATTGCGACAGGATACCCAGCGTGCCCGACACGCGGAACGGTGAAAACTTATTCTCCCCAAAGACACGTAACTTGCTCGAAAAATCCGGCCAAAACTGCCCCTGACGCAGCAAAACTTGTGTTGCGTCCTTGATCTGCTGAACGAGCGCCGCCTCCGTTAAGTCAGGGGACGCCACCCCCGCTTCGCCAAGTCGCTCAATGTTCAGCGTTGCCGCCGTTTCGGTTTCCCAATTTGTAAAACTGTCCCGGATCAACAAGAGCAAGCGCCGCTGATCCTGCTTTAGCTCCATCCAATTCTCAGCACCTTCGGGCCGTGTCGCGCTTAGGAAGATTTCAAAATTCCCCGCCGCATCAGTCACAAGGTCTTCATCTTCAAACACAGAGATCGCGCCGTTCGGGTCCGGCCCCCAAAACAACTCAAACAAGAAGTCGGACGCCGTCCCCCGATTGCCCCACACCCGATACACATTCCCCCCGTCCGGGTTAGACACAGTTGCGCCGCGATAGAACGTATCGGGATTATCCACACCCAGCTTCATCGAAGGAGACAGCACCAGCCTAATATGCGGATAAGTGCCATCACCCCCGCCCATCAGCCCATTCAGATTACCCGCCATCACCGCCTGCAACACTTGATATGTACCCGCCCGGTGCGCCGCATCTATGGAAAAACTTGGGCTCGCCTCGAAATTCGTGCGCACCTCCTCAACAGCGGCGTAATACTCCGCCCATGCCTCGCGCAAATCTTCCGTTTCAGAGGTCGGCGCACTCACATTAAAAGCCGGCGGCCGCAAAGACAGCCCTTTTGATTCCAGAAATGACTTCAATCCCAAAAGGCCAACAATTGCCCCTAATACAAATGTCACCAAAAGCTTGAGAAACCCAGCCATAACGCCCTCTCCTTACATGTTTACGATTTTCCGTAAACTAGACGCCGCTTGCCGCCAAGCACAAGCTTATTCTGCAAACCCAACAAATGTCGCCGCTTCATCCACGCTTTTGCGCTCCGAAACCACAGCATTGGCCGGAAAGCTATCATCCGGCCAGCCCATCGCGACGCAGATCATGATGGTCTGGTCATTGGGAATTTGCGCATGTTCGCGCACCACGGGCGACTGCATAATGCCTTGCGAATTAATCACGCATCCCAGACCGCGCGACCACGCCGCATTCACCAGCGCATTGACGACGCCGCCGCAATCAAACGGGCCAATATCCCCGCCGCGAATAGACTTGTCATAGGTCACAACAATCGAGACTGGCGCATCAAATTGACGAAAGCCGCGCATCACCCAGTCTTGGCGTCCGGCTTTATCTTCGCGCACAATCC
>CAZXTI010000003.1:10578-16229 GCA_964643565.1 uncultured Hyphomonas sp.
CGAAAGCCGCGCATCACCCAGTCTTGGCGTCCGGCTTTATCTTCGCGCACAATCCCCATCGCGCCGAACAATTGCTTGGCCACGCCGATCTGGCGCGCGCGGTGCTCGCCTTCATATTCGCCGTGATAACGCGGCTCACGCGAATCCGGCACACCCGCAAGGATGTTCTCAACATTCCCCTTGCGGATTTTATCGAGCGCCTCACCAGCGACCGCAAAGAAATTCCACGGCTGCGTATTATAAGAGGTCGGCGCACGCATCGCCATTTCCAAGACCTCCCGCACCAACGCCTTGGGCACAGGCTTATCCAAATAACCACGAATACTCCGCCGTCCTTTGACGACCTCTTCAAATTGCATATCGATAATCCTTATACGGCAGGCTTAGTCTTCCGGCACAAAATCAAGCGGCGCACCCATGTCGCCGGGCGGCAGTTTCACATTCGGCGTCGCCGCGTCGCCTGTAGGCTCTTGCGGCGCAGGCAAAGCAGCCGTCGCGCGCGCCACATCCAGCTCGCGTGCAAATGTCTCATGGCGCGGGTGGACAAGCTGACCTGCATCGCCAAAGCGATAAACCAGCCGCGCCCAGTCAGCAGGCGAATAATTAAACGCGCCGCCTTTTGGTTCCAAATCTGACCAGTCACCCTCGCGGGATGCCGTCACCGCCATGCGCGCCCATCGCGCCGCCTCAGTCGCATCACCATAACCTTTCAGCGCGCGCTCCATAAGTAAGCACAAGCGTCCGGTTGGTTCATTCTCCACAAGCAGTGCGAGCGTCTTAACCGCGCTCACCCAATCTTCGCCCTGCATCGCAATTTCAGCGTCCAGAACCTTGCTTTCATAATGATCCGGATAGGCCTCTATCAAGCGCCGCAAGCGACCAGCCAAAACTGTCTTATCAACGCCAACTGACATTTGCCGAACCGCTTGAGCGAGCGCCGGGTGTGGGCGCGCCTTCCAGCCAAGTTCCAGAACGCCAAGCGCAGCCTTGTCTTTCTTGTCGAGCAATAATTGCCGCGCGCCATGCCAGGCTGCGGGCGGGAACCCCGGCGCGGCGCGGATCGCTTCGGCCAATGCTTTTTGCGCGTTTGACCGCTCTGCATTGGGCAACCCTGCTGCATATGCCGTGTTCAACACCGCGCGCCGACGCCTTAAACTATCACCGCCAATGAGCTTGCGTTTCTCTCCAAGCGCCAATGTTTCGATTGCAGATTTCCAATCGCCACGCGCGACTTGAAGATCAAATAGTGAATTAAATGGCCAATCCGCCCCTGATTTCAGCTCCAGCGCCGCAAGCGCGCTCTGCTCTGCCGCATTGGTATCCCCGCGCTCCATCGCGGCCGTCGCTGTCCCGCGAAGTCCAGCAAGCTGGCCACCCGGCAGACGCGCCAAATGCGCCCAAGCGCGCTCCGCCTCAATCCAGTTGCCCGCACTTTCAGCCGCGCGCGCCTCCAGCAAGGCCTTCAAACGTTCATCATCTGCATAGGCCGCAGCCTTTTTGGCGAGCCGATTGGCGACCTCAACATCGCCAGCTTCCGCAGCAAGCAACCCATCAGCAAGCGCCATATTTGCCTTCTTTATCTTGCTCGCGCGGCGCGACCGGCCAAGCTTTCCCGGAAGCCGGATCAGGCCGGAAAACATACCCCAAACCAGCGCCATCAATGCGCCGAGCAGCACAATCGCCACAACCGTTGCGGCAAGATTGACGCTTCCCTCAAACCCGAACAGGTCAAATGTTATCCCGCCCGGCAATGTGTTCAGAAATAATGTGCCAGCCGCGGCCCCGCCAATAAGTGTCAGGATTATCAGGACTATAAATATTCGTTTCATATTCGCTTACCGTTCCTTATCCGCGAGAGCCGTGCGCACATCTTCAAGCACCGCATCCAATTTTTGTCGTTCACGCGCACCCTCTAACCAATCGGAATAAACATCGCGCGCCGATGCGTCCAGCCTCTCAACCATGTCAATCGCCTGAGCAAGATCCCCGGCCGCCAGAGCAGCCTGTGCGGCGTCCAGCTTCAGCATCAAACCTTCTGCAACACCGCTCGTCTTGCTTGAACGACGAACCACGACCGCATCGCCGAGCACATTCTGCATCCAGCCCAAAGCGCCGCCACTGTTCTCAGCCCCATCCGCTCTGCCCTCTTGCGCTTCAACCGCATTCAATGCCTCTTCGCGCAGCCCGCCGAAGGAAGACTGCAAATCTGCCAATGTTGGCGTCGCCTGCGAAGCAAAGGGGCGCAATTTCGCAACCGCGCGCTTGCTCACGCCCGATTCTGTCAATTGTTCGTATGCAGATTTAAATGGCTGCCCGCCTCTCGCCGCGCCTTCAACGCTTATCATCGCAAGCAAGGCTGCCCGGTCGCCAGACTTGTCATCCTTGGCCGCCGCATCGAATTGATCTTGTAATTCATCAGATTGCGCGCGCAGGTCCGAGATCGCGTCTTGATAGGTTTCGGTCTTTTCTAAATCGTCTGCCAGATCATCCAAATCGGTCTGAAGTTCGGACATCTGCTTTTTAAGCGCGTCAATTTCTTCGCTATCGAGCGCATTGTCTGCGTCCGCGCTTGCCTCAAACCGATCCTCTATCTCGGCCTCTAAATCTTTAATCGCCGCGTTTGTTTCATCCAGCCGCTCAGAAAGGTCACGTGTCACATCCTGGCGATCCGTCAAATCGCTATCGATGTCATCCAATCGGCGTTCAAGCGATTTCAAACCACGGTTCACCTCGCGCGGGTCCGCGCCGTCAATTTTATCAACGCGCTCCAGACTTTCCAGCCGCGCCGCCAGCCTGTCAAAGTCCTGCGCGTCGCCATCGCCCGCTTCACGAAGCTGCGTATTAAGACGCTCAAGGTCAGCATCAAAACGGCGAAGCTCTTTTTCTATTTTGTCTTGCTGCGCGCGAATTTCAGTCAGGTCTTCTGCACTTTCCCCCGCCTCAGCGCCAGATTTCGCACGCTCAGCTGCAATTTTCGTCTCTACAGCTGCAATTTTCCGGCGCAATTTCTCTACATCCGCACCCAGCGCTTCGCGCGCCTCAACACCGTCGCGGCTGGAGGCCTCAAATGCTGAGAGAGACACGCCGCCCTCAGAGTCACCGCCATTAAAACTGCTCCCCAACCCGCCAATACCGCCGCCCAATAGCGCAGCGAGCACACCCGTTACGCCCAAAGCAGCCCATCCCGGGCCTTTTCTTTCGGTATTGGGCTCATCAACGAATTGCGCCTTCGGAAGCGCCGGCTCATAATCGACATCTATCGGATCTGCATCCACATTCGGGGTATCGCTTTCACCGCTCATCTGCCGATGCTCCAATCGCTGGCCTCTAAATTACATCTTTAACCATATATGGTTGCATATAGTAATCAAAGTGTTGAATAGGCGCTGAACAGGGTCGCCAGAAGCGCAGCTTCATTTGGCCGGGCAGCGACATGTACGCGCTTGAAATTGCGAGACAATAATGGCGCCGCCGCAGCCTTGGATACAGCGACCAGGTGGTGGATAGATAAATCTAGTCTCTCGGTAAGGTTTGCAAAAGCCTCTGCCCCCTTCGCCGAATGAACGAGCACAATACAAGCCGCCGATCCAGCAAGCGCTGCCGCCGCTTCAGCAGGCACAACCTCAGCCGGAATAGCCGCATATAAAGGCGCGAATTCGACCTTAAACCCCGCGTCTTGTAATGTTTTCGCCAAATTTCCAGCCGCCGCCGCATTCGCCACATGCAACAGTTTGCCCGCGTTTGGCGTCGATGTTTCAATAACCAGTGCGGCCAAATCCTGCGCATTGCCATCGCCGTGCATCACATCGGAAAACCCGCTCCGCTCCGCCTCAGCAAGCGTCGCAGGCCCAACACACCACGCCGTCAGCCCGCGCGCGCCCGACGCCGCACAAAAGGCCCGCACACCATTGGCGCTGGTAAACAAAAGCCCCGCAAAATCAGACATATCCGGCAGCTCATGCGAAGTCGCCTGCAATGTCAGCATCGGCGCTTTGATGTAAGCTGCCTCCTGCTCAGCGAGGCGCGCCGCCGTCTCATCATTTCCCGGTTCGGCCCGTGTTATGATAATCGCCCTAGCCAAACCTCAAGCCTCAAATTGCGGTAACGCGCCGCCAGCCTGCTCAACCAGCGCCTCCGCGCAGGTACGCCCCACAGCCGCCAACTCCTCCAAATCAGCAGCTGGCGAGCAATAAACCGTATTATCCCAAACCGCTGTCCCATCTGGATGGGTGACCTCACCGACAAAGCGCAACACATTGTCCATCGCAAATAAGTGCCCCCCAATCGGTGTGCGACATGAACCATCGAGCGCCATGAGAAACCCCCGCTCAGCCGCCGCAGCACGCTCTGAAGCTTTATCATTCACAGCCGCCAAAGCGCTCTCTAATTCTGGCGAAGCCGCACCCAATTTCACTGCAATCGCAACAATGCCCTGACACGGCGCCGGCAGCATATCCTCCAGTTCAATCGGATGCGCCAAATGCGTCAGCCCCATGCGCGAAAGCCCCGCCATGGCGAGATACGTCGCGTCCGCCTCTCCAGCCTCCAGCTTTTTCAGCCGGGTCTGAACATTGCCGCGAAACGGGATAATTTTCAGGTCCGGGCGAACAAGTCGCGTCTGCGCTTCCCGGCGAATACTCGCCGTTCCGATTATTGCACCTTCGGGCAGTTCTTCAATCCGCTCTGCACTTGGGCAAATGAACCCTTCGCGCGGGTCTTCTCGGGGCATAAACGCCGCCAAAATTTGGCCGGGCGGTAATTCGCTCGGCACGTCTTTCAACGAATGAACCGCAATATCGATTTCGCCCGCATCAAGGGCCCGGTCAATCTCCTTGGTGAAAAGCCCCTTCCCACCTGCATCAATCAGGCGTTCTGTGGTGAGTTTGTCACCGCTTGTCGTGAAGGTCTTTATCTCTGCGCGCAGCGCACCATCGCTCGCAGCTTCCAGCAGAGTTTGCACCTGTTCAGCCTGATGCAATGCCAAAGGCGATCCACGCGTGCCAATACGAACAATTTGGCCAGAGTCACTCATTTCAACGTCCTGTCTTCACGGATTAGCTTCCTCCAGCTACAAGCCTAGCCATGCAAGAGCAAGCCCGCCAACCCGTAACCCTGTTGGGAATCGAAACCAGCTGCGATGAAACCGCCGCCGCGATTATTCGTGTGAGCGATGCCGGGACCGAGATTCTCGCCGATGTCATTCATGCGCAGATTGATGACCATGCCCAATATGGCGGCGTTGTGCCTGAAATAGCCGCGCGTGCACATGCCGACCTCGTCGACAATATTGTCGCCAAAGCGCTGGATGATGCAGCCATATCCCTGGCCGAGCTCGACGCAATTGCCGCCACATCCGGCCCCGGCCTGATCGGCGGCGTGCTTGTGGGCATGATGACCGGAAAAGCGCTGGCCATGGCAAGCGGCAAACCGTTTCTTCCGGTCAATCATTTGGAGGGCCACGCGCTCTCCCCGCGCATTGCTGCGAACTGCCCATTTCCCTACCTCTTATTGCTCGTCTCTGGCGGGCATTGCCAGATATTAGAGGTCAGAGGCTTAGGAGATTATCACAAGCTCGGCTCAACCATCGATGACGCCGCTGGCGAAGCTTTTGATAAAACGGCCAAATTATTAGGGCTTGGCTTTCCGGGCGG
>CAZXTI010000003.1:16329-22523 GCA_964643565.1 uncultured Hyphomonas sp.
AACCCAACCTATGGCGGCGGCAAACGCGGCGCAAAAGCCTAAAACATAATCCGCGCAACAAGGCAGACTTTAACGCAGTGAGCGATTAGCCGCTGTGTCCGTCGCTCACAAATGTGGAACCTGCGCGCCGGGCGACAAGCCCGCAATCAGAAGTTCCATAACGCCCGCCAATTCATATTTCAATTTATCCAGTTTCAAGCTGGTATAAGATTGCGGAAACCGAAACTTCATCAAGGCGGACTGGATCATTTCAGCCGTTACATAGGGCGCATCAAGCGCGCGAAAAGCACCGGATTCAATGCCATCAGTCAAGATTTTGACAATATGCACGCGTTCCTCAGCCAATTGACTGTTAAAAAATTCCGGGCGTTCGCGCCGGAGAATCTCGGCTATTTCCAAAATTTTCGCTTCCGCATCAATTTTCTTGTAAGTGTCCTCCAGCGCATAGGAGAAAATCTCAAACAATCTGTCCGGCGCGCTCAGTTCCATATTCGATATTTTGCGAAACTTTTCCTGCGCCTCATTGTTGAAATCAACCGCCATCGCCTCAGCAATATCAAGCTTGGAAGCAAAAAAGCGATAAATATTGCCCGCGGACATCTCGCAATCTTTTGCGATTTCCGACATGGTTGTTTTCGAATACCCATAATGGGAAAAACGTTCGCGCGCGGCGGTCAAAATTTCTTTGCGTGTGTCTGTCTTATCGTTCATTCTTCGACCCATCGGATAAACATCTGAATAATCTATAAATTCTTCACTAGCACAAGGCAAATCCTACCAAATGGGCGCTTTTCAGAACATTACCATCCTTGGCGCTGGATCATGGGGCACTGCGCTGGCAGTCAGTACGCATCGCGCCGGGCGCGACGTCGCAATCTGGGGCCGCGATATGGCCATCCTTGAAAGCCTCGCCGCAGGCCAAGGCAATCCTGCCTATCTTCCAGATATTCAGCTTCCGGCCATATCAACCTCAAACGATTTTGCCACCCTGAAAGACGCAGATGCGATCCTCTCCGTCGTTCCAGCCCAGCATACACGTCTAACCCTCAAGGCTTGCGCGCCTTTTATCAAGACAGGCACACCGGTTGTGCTCTGTGCCAAAGGTATTGAACGCAACACAAAAAAGCTGATGACAGATGTGCTCGCCGAAACGGTTCCGGGCGCCGTGGCGGCGGTCCTCTCTGGGCCTTCTTTTGCAAGCGATGTCGCGCGCGACTTACCAACCGCTGTAACGCTGGCCTGCGCGGATGAAGATATCGGCAAAGCACTGGTGAGCGCCATTGGCCGCCCTGCTTTTCGCCCCTATTGGACCGGTGACCTTATTGGCGCCGAAGTCGGGGGCGCAATCAAAAACGTGCTCGCAATCGCCTGCGGCATAACCGAAGGCTTAAAGCTTGGGAAATCGGCACATGCGGCCCTGATCGGGCGCGGATTTGCCGAAATGCAGCGCCTCGCCGTTGCCCTTGGAGCCGAAGAGAAAACCCTATCTGGGCTTTGCGGGCTCGGCGATCTGGTCTTAACCTGTTCGTCGACCCAGTCGCGCAATATGAGCTTTGGAAAAGCGCTCGGTGAAGGCGGCTCAGTGGATGAGGTTTTAGCAAGCCGCGCCACAGTGACCGAGGGGGTCGCAACCGCGCCCGCTTTGTTGGAGCTCGCCGATGAACACAGTGTGGAACTACCAATTTGCCAAGCCGTTGGCGCTATCCTTTCCGGCTCCCATTCGGTAGAAGAGGCCATATCGGGCCTGCTCGCGCGCCCGTTCAAAGAAGAAGGTTAAACAAGCCAATGGCACTTTTCATTCTCAATGCCCGCGATAAGGCAGATGCCCTCGACATTCGCATGGCCAATCGCCCAGCTCATCTGGAATGGGCTGGACAATATGCCGACAAAATCTGCATGGCTGGCCCAGTTTTCGCTGACGATGGTGAGACGTTTGCAGGCTCGGTTTTCGTCCTGCAAATGGATAGCCTCGCAGAGGTTGAAGCCTGGGCCGCCGAAGATCCATATGCCAAGGCAGGCCTGTTCGAGACCGTTGAAATAAAACATTTTGCCTGGCTCATCGGTAACGGGCCAGATGGCAATTAGGCAGGCACGATGACACGGGCGATCTTCCTCAGTGCGGCCATCGTCAACACGCTCGTTGCCGCGCTATTCATCACCCTGCCCGAACGCATGTATGAAAGCATGGTTCCGGGCACGGCGCCTGAAAATGCTGCCGGGGTGATGTATCTCTTCGCTTCAGCCGTCTTTATCTTTGGCCTTGGTTATTATTGGGTCTCACGTGACTTTTACAAAAACCGGCAACTGGCAAAGCTAGCCGTTTACGGCAAGCTCGGCGTTTTCTGCGTCGCTATCATTGCAGCCTTTATCGGCGCCCTATCTATTTCAGGACTTGCTGGCACGTTGATCGATTTTACTTACGGTGTTCTGTTTGCATGGACCTTGAAGACAAATCCGGAGCCCGTCAGCTCACAATCCAGCTAGGCCGCCAGAGGCACGCCTTTCAAAGTGATCCGGTGCATTTCCCGGCGCATGCCATGGTAATCATTTAGTGCCCAGTGCCACGTTGAGCGATTATCCCACATCGCGATTGAGCCGGGCTTCCAGTTAAACCGGTAATGGAAGGCTTCATTGACACAGTGCGCATAAAGTCGGCCGAGCAAGAGGCGCGCTTCCTTTATGTCCATATCGACAATTCCGGTCGTAAAAGCGGCATTGACATAAAGTCCTTTTCGCCCCGTTTCCGGGTGCGCAAGTACGATCGGGTGAACGGCGTCTTGTGTCGCTTTGTCGGCATTTTTAAAGCGTGCCCCGACCGCGTCAGCCTCGGTCGCACCGGACCCAAAAATATGCCGGCTGGAATGGGTCGCCTTTAGCCCCTCAATCTCGGATTTTGTTTCATCGTCCAGTGCGTCATAGGCTGCGGCCATGCCCGCAAATAAAGTATCGCCGCCCGTTTCAGGTAGATCAATCGCGCGCAGGATCGACCCCATTGCCGGGATTTGGTCATAGGAGTGATCTGTGTGCCATCCGCCGCCAATATTCGTGGTCTGGTCCGGCTCTTTCAAAACCAGCGCGATCTGCGGGTAGCTCTGATGCGCGGTGAAGAAGCGGTTGATGTCGATCTCGGCCCAGCGTTCAGCAAAGGCAATATGATCTTCCGGGCTCATTTCCTGATCACGGAAAAACAAAACGCCTGTCTCAAAGAATTTCTGACGGATCGCATCAAATTCACCATCCGTTAGATCATTAAGGCTGACCCCGCTGACAAAGGTTCCAACCGCTTCGCTTGCGGGTTCAAATTGCAATCCGGCCATGATGCGCACTCCCATTATTTATTCTGGGCAAAGTGTCTCTAAAAAATATCTAATTGGCAAGTTCACTCACGGGCAAGCTATAGCGCCTCAGCCCGCAACCAAATGCCCTCTCGCTCCCCAACCCGGCGCTCCACAAGCAATCGGGCGACCTGACTATCATCTTCAAAAACATTCCCTGTCAGCGCATCAAGCAAAGCTTTTGCCAGATTATCGAGATCCATATGCGGCGGGTCGCCAGTATACTCCATCATGATATGCACGCTATATTCGCCAAAGCCGGGGCGCAGCGGCGTAAAATGCTTACGGAAAAACTCGCGCAAGTGTTGCTTGTAATATTTGGCTTGTGTCGTCAGGCCGCTGCACCGCACTTCCAGTGCGCCATCCTCGGTCAGGCGCGCTGCCGTTTTGGCGTATCTGACCCAATCCTCCATCAAGCCGGGTCTTGGGGCGATGCAGGCGCGCATTGGATATCAGAGGCTGGCGGGCTGGCGAACGCGCTTAATCGGTTATCGTGCAAATAGGCTAAGGCATGGCCTGCCCGTTTCATCTGGCTCGGTGCGAACAGGCCGGTTAAATCCTCTTTCGTATGGTTTGGATAACAGGCCCGAACCGTCGCAATCGATTGGCGAACTTGCACAGCATGCGGCGCGCCAGAGCCCACCACATTGCCAATCGTCCCAAGTTTCATGACACACAGAACACCAATGCCAATACCGATCCCGCGCCGCGCTTTTTTTGGGACACCCCCCCGCACCGCAAATACCAGCCCAATCAGGCCGAGCCAGTAGAGATTTGCAAACGTAATATAGCGCCCAAGGAATGCTGTATCTGGGCCAAATCCATCCAAACGCCCAAGCGACGTTAGCAGGCCCGCCCCGACCGCATATGCCATAAGTGAAAGCGCCGGCGCGAGCTTTAGCGGGGTAGCGGCACTACCTTGCAAAAACTGGCGCATGCACCAAAGCGCAGCGCCTGCACTCAGCAGAAATATCGCCAATGCAATGTCAGGCGAAAACCGTGTGACCGCGTTTGCAACATAATTCATCGCATAAAGCCCATACGCGTAGAAAGGCGCGCTTTGTTCAACAGATGCCGCCGCCGTTGAAGCAAGCGCCTGCGCATTCATGGCAAGTGACATATGCCACAGGACCAAGGCGCTAAACACCGACCACACAGCAAGATTGTGCCAGCGCTCCGCCGCCAAGACGCGTTTACGCGCGGCCAATATCGCAAACCCGATCGGGATCAGCGCCCAGCCTGTTCCGAAGCCATAAATTGCAAGCGCTGCCAGCCCGGCGGCGATTACAGTATCGCGCCATGAAATCACATCACGCGTAAGGCGTTCGATACACCAAACCACGCCAACCAGATGGACAAAAACGGCTGTCTGCCACCCCCACAACCAATTCTGGCTTTGGTCGAGCGAGAAGATAAACAGCGCCGCAATCGCCGTCGGAACAAACCAATTTACATCGCTTTCCAGCACGCCAATCTGACGCTTGAGCAATTTCAACACGCCAAAGAAGGCAGTCCCGGCAAGTAGCAAGCTGACAATGACTTCTGCGCTTTGCGCATGTCCGGTGACAATGCCGAGCGCCAGCATGATGACATAGCCCGATGCGTGCCAGTGATACCCGTGCAGCGCGAACACTTGGCCTGCTTTTAGCTGCCCCGCATCGCGCGCTTCAATCATGGGCACCAAATCCCAGTGGTCGAAATAGAAAAAAGGATAGTAATGGGTCAGCGCATAGATCGCTGTGATCAGGAACAAGATACCGGGTATGGCGAATGTCCGCCAAGGCCAGCCGCGCCAATTCGCAAAGCGTTTCACTATCTGGTTCATCAGGCCTTCTTCACAAATTCAGATTTCAGTTTCATCGGGCCGATGCCCTCAATCTTGCAATCAATATCATGATCGCCGTCAACAAGGCGGATATTCTTCACCCGCGTGCCAACCTTGACCACTTGCGACGTACCTTTGATCTTCAGATCCTTGATCACGCTAACAGTATCGCCGTCTGCCAGCACCGTCCCATTTGCATCGCGGTAGACAGGCGCGCTGTCGCCCTCGCCCGCCCCGTCCGCGCTCCACTCATGCGCACATTCGGGACACACCAACAGCCCGCCGTCTTCATAGGTGTAGACAGAGGCACATTTGGGGCATGGGGGAAGTTCACTCAAACCCCAACCCACCCGGCAAGCTCGCGCCGGGCCACTGCTTCGAGCACATCAATGCAGCCCTCGCTATCATTGAGGCAGTCCAGCGTTGCAAAATTCTTCCCGCCCGCCTCGATAAAGGTCTCGCGCGCTTCAATGTCCATCTCTTCGAGCGTTTCGACGCAATCGGAGATAAAGGCAGGCGCGGCCACGGCAACGCTTTCAACCCCTTCACGCCCCAATTCCTCAAGTGTTTTATCCGTATAAGGCGTTAGCCACTCGGTCGGCCCAAACCGGCTTTGAAACGTCGTCCGGCAGAACTTTTCAGACCAGCCCAAAGCTTCGCGCACCAGCCGCGTCGTTTTCATGCAGTGACAATGATACGGGTCGCCCTTCTCAAAATAAGATTTTGGAATACCGTGATAGGACAAGAGCAAAACGTCCGGCGTAAAATCCAGCGCTTTGATTTGCGTATCCAGCGATGATGCGAGCGCGGAAATATAAGCAGGATCATCGTGAAATGCGCCGGCCGTGCGCAGCGCCGGTTGCCAGCGCATTTTCGAGAGCACATCAAACGTCTTGTCATAAACGCTTGCCGTGGTTGCGGCGGCATATTGCGGATAGAGCGCGAGCACACAAATCTGGTCGCAGCCCTGATTTTTCAATTTTTCGATTTTGCTCTGCATCGACGGGTTGCCATAGCGCATGGCAAAATCAACG
>CAZXTI010000004.1:0-14849 GCA_964643565.1 uncultured Hyphomonas sp.
CCAAGACCATTGCGATCTTCAAGCCATGATACGCCCACTTCCATGAGCGAGATCGACGAGGTGAACGCGGCAAACAAGGCCAGCACAAAAAATGCGCCGCCAACAATCACCGGCATCTGACCAAAGGCGATTGGCAGTGTTGCAAAGAACAGCCCTGCCCCGCCTGCTGGGTCGACACCAAAGGCGAACACGATCGGGAAGATCGCAAAGCCAGCAATCATCGCAACCAGCGTATCTGCCCCGGCAACCACAACTGATGAGCGCGCAATATTTGTATCGCGCGAGAGATACGCGCCATAGGTGATCATCAGACAGGAACCGACCCCGATGGAGAAGAAGGCTTGGCCAACCGCCGCCAAATAGGTTTCAAATGTCACCGCACTGAAGTCAGGCGCGAGCAGGAAGTTCGCAGCTGCTGCTGCATCACCCTTGATCAGAGAGAAGCCGACAATGCCGACGAGCAGGATAAAGAATAGCGGCATGAGAATACTTGCCGCTTTTTCAATGCCGCCTTTCACGCCGCGCGCGAGGATGAACGTGTTTAAAGCGATAAAGAGCGCCAGCCACATGAGGATACGCGGCTTGTTACCAATCGTTGCGCCAAAGTTCTCACCCGATGTTTCGGCGGTGAAGCCTTTAAAGCTGCCGGAAAATGCTTGCGGAATGAAATCAACAATCCACGCAGAGATCACCATATAGAAGGTGAGGATACCAAAGGCGGCCAGCGAGCCGATCCAGCCAAGGGCGACCCAAGCTTTGCTCTTGCCTTCTTCGGCAGCAAGATATTTCACGCCATCAATCGCCGAGCGGCCAGATTTACGGCCAAGCGCATATTCGGCCATCAAAATTGGCAATCCGAACAGGATCACACAGCCCAAATAGATTAGGATGAAAGCGCCGCCGCCATTTTCACCGGCGGTGAACGGAAAACGCCAAAAATTCCCAAGGCCCACGGACGAGCCAACGGCTGCCATAATAAACCCGTACTTGGATCCCCAAGTGTCTGTCTTGCGACCAATTGCAGCCATGAAGTAGCCTCCCATGCTTTATGTTTTCGCAGACCCTAGCCAACGCGCCTCAAAGGTCAACGAAATTGCGAGCTAAGCATGTATTTTTACGCGCCTTTGAGTGGGTCGTCACGGTGTAGATCCACCGATAGGAGCAACCCAAAGCCAGCCATAACCGTTATCATGGCTGTACCACCATAAGAGATAAGCGGTAGCGGAATACCAACAACGGGCAATAATCCGGCAACCATGCCGATATTGAACGCAACGTAAAATGCCATCGTTGCAACCGCCCCAATGCCTGCATAGCGCCCAAAAAGCGAATGTGACCGCATCGCGAAAAAGAAGCCCCAGACAATAACACCGAGCCAGATAAGCAAAACCGATGTGGCCCCCAGAAAGCCAAACTCCTCAGCGACGACGGTGAAGATAAAATCGGTGTGCTGTTCAGGGATAAAGTCGAGCTGGCTTTGCGTGCCTTGGGTAAACCCTTTGCCATCAAAGCCGCCGGAGCCGATTGCAATTTTGGCCTGCTCGCCTTGATAATTTGCGCCAAGCGGGTCTGCCGTTGGATCCCACAATGCGCGTATGCGATCGCGTTGATACTCTTCCAGCACATAAACATAGGCTGGTACGGCAGCAGCAAAGGTCCCGGCAATGGCTGCGACGATCACCCACCAATAAATACCGGCGAAATAAATCATCACACCGCCTGCAGCCACGAGTGTTAGCGTGGTGCCAAGATCGGGCTGTTTCAGGATCAGCGCGGCCGGAGCCAGAATTAGCGCGAGCGCAGGCAGATGTATAAGGAAGCCGCCTGAATTGTCTTTCTGGAAATTATGATAATATTGCGCAATTGCCAGCACCAAGGCGAGCTTCATCAATTCTGAGGGCTGCATACGCAAGGGGCCAATTTCGAGCCAGCGCTGCGCCCCGCCGCCGCTGTCGCCAACGAGTTCAACCCCGATCAGTAAAACAAATGTCCCGACATAAGCCGGGACCGCCGCCTGCTTCCAAAACTTTAATGGCGTCAGCGCTAGCGCGATCATGAGTACGAATGAAAGTGCGAATCTGGTGAAATGCTTACGCGGCAAATCAGCAACTTCAGGATTTGTGATCGTAGAGGAATACAGCATCGCTGTGCCTAAAACGGCCAAGCCGACAATCAGCGCGATAAAACCCCATGGTAAACGTAGAGCCTTTTCAAGGATCGTCTCTGAGCGACGGCTCCACCTCATCTTTGAACTCCGCGCGATGGCCCTGCGCCATTGGCCGAGGCCGTGCGCTGATATTTCGGCGCCCGCCGGCTATCTGTTCGCAAAGCATAGGCAAGAATATCACGGGCAACCGGAGCAGCCGCGCGGCTTCCCCCTTCCCCATGTTCGACAACCACACTAATTGCATATTTGGGGTCATCATGGGGGGCATAGGCGACAAACAATGCATGGTCGCGAAGGCGGCGATCAATATTATCGCCTTTGAGGATGCCAGTGCGGCGTTCAGCGGCTGAAATACGCCGGACCTGCGCTGTACCTGTTTTGCCAGCAAGGCGCGGACCGCCGAGTCCCAAGTCACCCGAAGAGCGTGCTGTGCCGCCAGCTTCTGAGGTCACGCCGAACATGCCTGCTTTCATGCGCCGCATAATATCGCCGTCGAGTTCCTCCTGTCCGAGATCGACAACGCCGCTTTGCGGGCCAACGCCAATAATATTTGGCTGAATAATCCTGCCTTCAGCCGCAATGCGCGCGCTCATCAAAGCAAGCTGGAGCGGTGAGGCATTGAGCTGGCCTTGCCCGATGCCAATGTTCAAGGTCTCGCCTTCATACCATTTCTCGCCATGCGCTTGCAGTTTCCACGCATTGTTCGGAACGATGCCAGATTGCCCGCCCCACAAGGCAACATCAGGGCGGTGCCCAAAACCAAATTTCTTAAATGTCTTTGCAAGGTTCTCAATACCAACCCGGCGCGCCACCTCGTAGAAGTAAACATCGCAGCTGCCCTTGATGGCCTGATGCATATTAACCGAGCCATGCCCGCCGCGTTTCCAGCAGTGCCATGTGCGATTGCCGAACCGATATGTCCGGTTACAGAAGACCCGCTCATCTGGTGAAATAGCGCCGTGCTCCAAACCAGCCGCCGCAGTAACCATTTTGATTGTCGATCCCGGTGGATAGAGGCCATCATAGGCTTTGTGATAGAGCGGCGAACGGTCATTTTCCCGCAACGCATTATAATTCGCCGTGCTGATGCCATTGACGAAATCATTCGGGTCATAGGCTGGCGTCGATACGAGCGCCAGAATATCGCCGCTTTCAATATCGATGACAGCCGCCGCCCCGGACTCCTCGCCAAAGCGGTCGATCGCAACGCGCTGAAGCTCAGCATCAATCGTAATCGAAATGTCACGGCCGGGCGTCGGTGCGAGGTCTTCGCTCTCCAGCTCGTCAATGATACGGCCCGCCGCATTTGTCACGACGCGCTTGTGGCCAGATGCACCGCGCAACCAATCTTCTGCGACACGTTCAATGCCTTCGCGCCCCGTGCGCATGTCGGGGTGTTTAAACAGTCGCCGCAAATGCTCGGTCTGGGTCAGGCTCGCCCCATCTGTGAGGCGTCCTAAATCTTTCTCGCTGGCCCGCGCAACATAGCCAAGCACATGGGCAAAGTCGCGCCCGCGCGGATAAGACCGTGTGGCGGCCTGTGTCGCATCAACGCCTGGAAGGTCAGCGGCGTGAACCTGCATCCGGGCAAAGTCTTCATAGGTGAGCTCGGCGGCAACAATGGTGGGGACAAAGCCGGGTTGGCCTTGCGCTTTTCGTAAGATCCGCGCTTGGCGTTCCGGCGGCAAATCAATCAATTGGGCGATGCGCGCTAATGTGTCTTCCAGGTCGCCAGCGCGTTCGCGCACAAGCGTGACACGTCCCGCATTACGGTGCGAGGCCAGCTCCATTCCAAAGCGATCGAAAATGCGCCCGCGCACTGGCGGGGCAAGGTCCAGCCGCACCTGATTTTCTGCTGCAAGGTCGGCGTATTTATCTCCCGCTAAAACCTGCAACTGGAACATGCGCGCCATAAGCGCTGTCCATATCGTTCCAACCGCGCCCGCAGCGATAACTGTACGCCGGGAAAATTCTACGCCTAAATCACGGTCAGCATTCTTCTTTGAGGCCGGTTTTGAAACTTTGAGTTTTTTTGCGCTCATCAGGCCGCCCCTATACGTGAACCGGGACGCCCGCCAAGACGGAACAAGGGAGCAATTGGTAGAAACAAGAGAAGCGTTACCAGCCATTCTTGCAAACGCGGTATGAAACGTACCGCATGGTTCGCTGTGCCACTGGCAAGCAACCACAAAACCAGAAACGCAACCGCCATAGCTATCGCCGCGACAGCAAGCGCTTGAACAGGGTCCTTGTCAGCATCAAGAGTTTCAGACAACCATGCCGCTACACCGTATGCAGACAAGTTCACCAACCAGAACACAGCCAATGGGCCGTTAAAAGACACATCCTGCGCAAGCCCGAGCAAGCAGAGCAAAAGCATTGGGCGCAATGACAGGCCCACGGATGCCCAGCCGACAGCAGCCCAAAGCGCAGCATGCGGCCAAATAATCTGAATGCCAAAAATTGACTTTGGCGTCTGCCCCATCAGCCCGACAAACGCAATAAGCGCAAAGCCAATCAGCATACGGTAAGTTGGCGGAACTTTACTCCAAGGACTTTTCCTGACGATGCGCTTGCTGGACCGTGCTATCATTGTCCCGCCAATCGGCTCGTCACGCCAGTGTCTTCGCCAGCCTCTTCACTCGCTTCATCACCAGCTTCCCCGGCGATTGGCTCATCTTCCGGTTTGGGGATAAGGATCGGCGGCAAAAGGCGCACAAATCCGGCCGTGCCCCGGTTCATTGCATAATCAACACGCCAATTATTACCGCGCTTTTGTGCGTATCCAGCAATAATGCCGCGCGGAAACACACCCCCGTCGCCGGTCGTCAAAATACGTTCGCCGGCAATAAACGGGTCAAGTTCCGGGCGGTCTTGCAACGCGCCAAAACCATCTCGGCCGCCATATAGGATTGCACGCACACCGCTCGCCTCACCGACAACTGGAATACGCGAATTAAAATCCGTTACCATCAAAATGCGTGAAGAGCGTTTACCGAGCTGAACAACGCGCCCAACGAGCCCACCCTCATTAACCGCGACAAAACCGAGCTTGATGCCCTGATTTTCTCCCGCATTTGCAAGTAATGTATCGGCAAACGGGCCGTCGCTTTCTGAAATGATCCGCGCCGTAAACCCTTGTGCCAGTGGTTCGCCCTGAACATTCAAAATCTTCTCATAGGATTCCATACGCTCTGCCATGGTAATGGCTGCCGCGCGCCAATGCTGCAAATCGCGAACTTCAGCTTCCAGCGCTTTGATGCGCTCATTGCGTGCTGTTTGACCGGTAATGCGTGCAAACCAACTGCCGCTGCCATTGCCGACCTGTTGATCGCTGACGGAAGTTCTGACCGATGTGAGAGAAGCACTAATATTGGGCGCTGTTTGCAAGAGGACGAGGCCAAAGCCAACAGCCATCAAAATGCCATAGACCAAAGCGCGCTTCGGATGCTTACCGGATGAGGTATTGCGCTTACCGATCATGGACTCTTGGCTCCTCAAGCACGCCTGAACGCGCTGACATCTATTTCACCCCTAAGCCATAGGGACAATTTAACCGATTTATACTTCCGGTGACAATACACCTTGCATCTTCGAGTAATTCTCAAGCACATGACCGCAGCCATTCACCACGCATTTTAGTGGATCATCAGCGATCATCACAGGAAGCTTGGCTTGTTCGCGAATGACGACATCAAGATCTTTGAGCAAAGCTCCCCCGCCTGTCAGTACAATGCCGCGGTCAACAATGTCTGCTGCCAGCTCCGGCGGCATCGCTTCAAGCGCGACACGAATAGCATCGATGATTTCTGTCACCGGCTCGCGCAGCGCCTCAGCGATGATCGCTTCGTTCACTTCAGCCTCTTTCGGCACGGCATCAAGCGTTCCGCGCCCACGAATGGACAGTGACATGCCATTGCCATTTTCAGGCGGTCTGGCCGTTCCAATTTCTTTCTTGATGCGCTCAGCTGACATCTCGCCAATGAGCAAGCGTTCCTCGCGGCGCAAATAATTGACGATGGCTTCATCCATCTTGTCGCCGCCAACGCGCACTGAACGCGAATAGACAATACCGCCAAGCGATAGAACCGCGACCTCTGCCGTGCCGCCGCCAATGTCGACGACCATGGAACCAGATGGTTCTTCAATTGGCAGGCCAGCGCCGATCGCTGCCGCCATAGGTTCTTCAATAAGCTTCACATCCCGGGCACCGGCTGCAAGGGCAGATTGGTGAATGGCGCGTCGTTCCACATTGGTCGCCGAACTTGGCACACAAATGATAATCAGCGGAGACACGAAAGCGCGGCGATTGTGAACCTTGCGGATGAAATGTTTGATCATCTCCTCAGCCACATCAAAGTCGGCGATTACGCCGTCTCGCATGGGCCGGATGGCTTCCATATTGACCGGGGTTTTACCGAGCATAAGCTTGGCTTGGTCCCCAACGGCATAGACCATTTTCCGGCCACCTTGGGTCATATAGGCGACAACAGACGGCTCATCCAGAACAACGCCTCTACCCTTTACGTAAACCAGCGTATTCGCTGTCCCAAGGTCGATGGCCATGTCCGTAGACAACATGCCGAGAAGACTACCAATCATTACGCTTACTCATCCTTTAGTCAGGGGCGCGCAGGCGCCTTAAAACCGTTTTATTTACTCCCAGCCTTGTATAGCTATGCCGTTTACATTTGATTAACGCAAGATCAACCGCGCAGCCAAGCGGAACGCGGCGTACGGTGAAGATAATTCATTATATAATACAGAGCACTATAGCATGATTTAGCCTTTGCGCAATGGTCGCAAGTGAACGGATCGTACCGTTAATCTGCGCCTGATGCTAAGAAGTTCTGCGATTCATCTGCAAAATTTTAGGCAAAAGTTAACCAGACCTTGGCAATGATTAACCATTCGAAACAACACGTAGGGACGCAACAATGGGACTATTCGGACGACACAGCTGGTTTGGTGAAACCGGACGCAGATACGAATTTAAGATCACAAAAAAGGATAGCCAAATCCCGGCTGGCGGCGGCATCTATGTCTTCGCCAAACGGCGTTTCCCCTTTGGGGTCAAAGCCCTCTATGTTGGCAAAGCGGCAAACTTCCGGAACCGCCTTATCGGTCATGAGCGCTGGGTTGAGGCATCGACAAAACGCGGCGCCACAGAACGTCATGTTTTCCGATGCGACAACCGCGCCAAGCAAGCACGCATTGAAGAAAACCTCATCCGCGCGCTGAAGCCACCAATGAACAAAATTCACGTGCCGAAAGATCGCAAAGACGCGCCGAACGATAAAAGACTGCGGCGCAGATGGCGTCCGAAAAAGAAACCTTTCTTCGGCCTGATTGGATAGGGTCTGCAAGAAAGCCTTATCCTTCTTTGGCCTGAGCCCCAAACCTCTCAACCCGAGCCTTCAACTGCAAAGCCTGCGCTTTGAAGCCATTATCAATATCGTCATAGGGGACAAAGGCTTTCATCCAGCCGCCAAAGGGTTCCCAGGTTTTATAGAGGCTGGCGGTCCCCTCCGCGATCGGGTGGATTTCGTGGTGGCGCTCAGAGGTTAGCCACCCAAGCCGGGCTAGGCGGCTATCAAACTGATGCACCCAGCGCGCGCCTGCTCCAGCCTCTTCGGGCGGCTCGACGGTGACAATGCGCATGCTCGGCCTGACAATACGCCGTCCCAATTTCACCCGCATTGGAATACGAACATTCAGTGTCTGTAAATCACCATCCACCGACAGGATAAATCTGTTCCATTCAGGATAGCGCGCGCCGTCGAGCAGCACATCCCAGACGGCCTGTATGGGTGCATTAATGCGGATTTCAGCCGATGGCGGATCGTTCGATTTGACCATGCCCTTGCTTAGTCGGCCACGCCTGCGCAGGCAAGCGTCGCAAAAAAGTTCTTTTTTTGTTCTTTTTTCTGTGTTAGCCCTTTTGCAGCATTGGGAGCGCTGTGGATGGTTAGTCGCATTACGACATTTGCCTTTGAGGGTGTTGAGGCCAAGCCTGTTGATGTTCAGGTGCAGCTAACAAGCGGGAATCCATTTTTTGCAATTGTCGGCCTGCCAGACAAAGCGGTTGGTGAAAGCCGCGAACGTGTACGGGCTGCGTTTTCTGCGATTGGTCTGGCCCTCCCTGCCAAGCGGATCATCGTGAATCTCGCCCCGGCCGACTTACCAAAAGAAGGCAGCCATTATGACCTAGCCATTGCGCTGGCCATGCTCGCCGCGATGGGCGTTATTGCGCCCGACGCTCTGGATGGTCATGCGGCTATTGGTGAACTCTCTCTGGATGGCCAACTCGGGCAGACTTTGGGCGTCTTACCGGCAGCTATGGCCGCAGGCGGGATGGATTTATGTTTGGCGTGCCCGGCCATTTGCGGGCCTGAAGCGGCTTGGTCGGGGAGTGCGGTCATTGGCGCAGGGAACCTGATCGATCTTATCAATCATTTTTCAGGCCGCGCAGTGATTTCACCGCCCAAGCGCGGCGAGCTTGCCCCCACCCTGCCCAGCAGCGATTTGCGCGATGTGAAGGGTCAGGACATGGCCAAACGCGTGCTGGAGATTGCGGCTGCTGGTGGCCATAATCTCTTATTTTCGGGCCCGCCTGGCTCGGGGAAATCCATGCTTGCCCAGCGCCTCGCTGGCCTATTGCCACCGCTAAGTCCACGCGAATTGTTGGAGGTTAGCCAGATACAATCCGTTGCAGGCCTCTTGGAACGCGGACAATTGTCTCGCCAACGCCCCTACCGCGCGCCGCACCATTCTGCTTCGATGCCAGCCCTTGTCGGCGGCGGCATGAAAGCCAAACCCGGCGAAGTTTCACTGGCGCATCACGGCGTCTTATTCTTGGACGAATTGCCGGAATTCAATGCGCAAACCCTTGATGCACTGCGCCAGCCCATTGAAAGCGGCGAAGTTATGATTGCGCGGGCCAATCGGCATGTAAAATACCCTGCCAGATTTCAACTTGTCGCCGCGATGAACCCGTGCCGCTGCGGCGGTGGACCGGCGGCTGAAACGACATGCCGGATAAAACCAGCCTGTCAGCTAAAATACCAATCGCGCATTTCTGGCCCCTTCATGGACCGTATTGACCTGTTTTATGATACCCCGCCCGTAACCGCGATAGACCTCTCATTGCCTGCGCCATTGGAGGGGACGCAAGAGGTTGCCAAACGCGTCGCCGAGGCGCGCACCCATCAGGCAGAGCGTTATAATCTAGCCGACAGTGATACACGCCGCGCGATAAATGCAGACGCCAGCACGCAGGATCTGGACCGTTTCGCCGCGCCAGATGAAGCCGGCAGCGCATTATTAGCCGAGGCTTCCGTGCAACTTCGCCTCACTGCACGTGGTTATCACCGTGTTTTAAAAGTTGCCCGCACAATTGCCGACCTGGATGGCTCAACCGGCATCCGGCGCATCCATATTGCCGAGGCTTTATCCTATCGCAGACGCACACCCGGCACAGGCGATGCCCCGCGCGTAAACGCGCTTGTACAGTAGGCGCTTGCTGCAAAATGAAGGGCGCACAAAGGCAGAATTAGAGCGGCGTTAAACATTTCATTAACCCTTTCTGTCACTCTTGCAATATGACTGACAAGACTGACGAATCTACCCCAAAAGAAGCTTCCGGACACTCGGCCGATCAGGTGTTTTTGGCGACAACCAGCCATGAAATTCGCACCCCGCTTAACGGTATTCTCGGCACGGCCTCGCTCTTGCTTGAAACCGAGCTACAGCCCGCCCAGCGCGAATATGTCGAAACAATCCGTTTGAGTGGCTCGCGGCTCTTGGATATGCTGAATAATATTCTCGATTATGCCCGACTGGATGCTGGCGAGGTCGAGCTGGAAAACACATGGTTTTCCCCCGCGCGCCTTGCCAATGAAGTCGTCGAACTGCTGGCCCCGCGCGCGCACACAACCAATATAGATATTGCCGTTCGCAACCGCCTTGATGCCCCAATGGAGATTTTCGGCGATAATGGTCGCATACGCCAAATCCTCTTTAATCTTATCGGAAATGCTTTGAAATTTACGACGACGGGCGGCGTCCTGATCGAAATTTCCCAACAAAATGACCAGATGGTCTGGAGTATCACAGACACCGGCCCTGGCATCAGCGCGGCGGATCAGGCAAACTTATTTGAAGCTTTCCGGCAAACTTCTGCTGGTGACGCGCAAAAAGATGGCGGCGTTGGCCTTGGATTGGCGATCGTGAAAAAACTAACGCGCATGCTTGGCGGAGAAGTGCTTGTCGACAGCACGCTTGGCGTTGGCACCGTCTTTCATTTGCAAATACCAGTAAAAAGCAGACCGACCGCAGCAGCCCCGCCCTTCTCAAACTTGCCCGGGCGCGTCACGCTTGTTGGGCTTCCAACGCCAACAACGCTCGCCGTGTCGGAAATAATGCAAGCGGCGAATATCCAGTCCTATCATGCAACAGTCGAAACACTGCCCGATGAACCGGGCGTCATTCTGGCTGATGCAGCTTTGCCGAGCGACCAAATTGCACAGCTAGCCGCCCGCGCAGCAACGCTTGTTGTCCTCCGCCCCGAAGACCGCTCAATGATTGCGCGCTACCGCTTATTAGGTTGCGCCGGATGGCTGGTGCGCCCCTTGCGCCGTGTGTCCTTGCTGGAGCGCATTTCTCTTGCGAATTCTGGCAATCGAAACCTCGGAGAAGACAAGCGTCAAACCGGCCTGACAGGCGCGCATGTGCTTATCGCAGATGACAATGCTATCAATACGCTCATCGCCCAGCGCGCACTTGAGAAGGGTGGCTGGAATGTTAGTTTGGCAGCCACCGGTGTGGAGGCGATTGAAATGGCTGATACACTAAAGCATGCCTTGATCTTAATGGACCTAAGAATGCCAATTATGGACGGATTTGAAGCGATGAAACGTTTGCGCGCGGCCGGACACGCCACCCCGATCATAGCCATTTCGGCCGAGATCAATCCGAAAATAGAAGCTGAAGCGCGCAATTGCGGCGCAAATGCCGTCGCCGCCAAACCCCTTGATGCGGCAACGCTGCGCCGATTGGCTGAACAATGGTCCAAGCTACCAGAAGATCAAATCACGCCGCCGCCTTACCAAGCAGGTGTTGCATGAGCCAGACCGCCCCTATCGAAAGCTTCAGATCGCTAATCGCACGCTTCTCAGAACCCAAAATGGCGATGATGCTGATTTTGGGCTTCACCGCGGGCTTACCGTATCTGCTGTATTATTCGACGCTTAGTTTTTGGCTGAAAAGCGAAGGCGTTGATATTGTCCTGATTGGCTTCTTTTCCTTTTTCGGGCTGTCATGGTCGTTCAAATTCTTATGGGCTCCGGTCCTCGACAAATATGATGTGCCCGGATTGTCCAAGCTTTTTGGACGCCGACGATCATGGATTTTCGTTGCCCAGCTCGGTGTGGCGTGCGGCATGTTCGGTATTGGTTTGGCCGATCCGACGAAAAACCTTCAGCTGACAGCGCTTTTTTCACTATTGCTTGCTTTTAGCTCTGCCACGCAAGATATCGGTATTGATGGCTGGCGGATCGAGGCAGCAAAGGACGATGAAGAACAAACGGTCCTTGTTGCAGCCTATCAATATGGCTACCGGGTTGGCCTGATAACGGCTGGCGGACTGGCGCTCGTCATCGCTGATTTTGCAAATTTCAATATCGCTTATATCAGCATGGGCGCGATCATGGTGCTCGGTGCAATCGTCTTTGCCATTTGGGACCGCCCAAGTGGGCTGAAAACAGCCGCCGCTGCCGGGGCAACCATTTTTATCGCAGGGATTTATGGCGCCTTTGAGCAGCTTAAAGACTTTGTTTCAGATGGGTCTCTGGGCGAACAGGTCGCGGCAATAGGAGGCAAAACCGGACTGCTTGCAACGGCTTTGCTGGCGTTGGTATTTATTTATTTCCTCATCCGTGCCTTACGCGAAACATCTCCCGGACAAAGTTTTTCAGCTCTGGAGCTCGGCAAAGGGCTGATGTCAGCTGGCGCGATTATTGGCCTGACTTTGCTAGCTGCAATTGCCATCGGGCTGGGTGTGCCAGCAATTTTTGACATGCTTGGCATTAGTGTGAGCCGAGATGATATTGGAAAAAGGGCAATATATGTCGCGGCCATTCCGATCCTCGTAGCAGCTTGTTTTGTCGCACCGGTGCGAAAACTACCCGCCAGCAGTCCGCATTTGCGCCATCCCGGTTATGGCGCGTTTGCCGACTTCTTCTGGCGACATGGATATATCGCGCTCTTGATACTCTGCTTTGTCTCCTTCTACAGGCTAAGCGATATCGTGATGGGGCTACAGGCCAAAACAGCCTATGCGGATATGGGGTATGGTCCGGCAGCAGTTGGCTTGGTCAGCGGGTTCTATGGCATCTGGATTACATTTATAGGCGTCGCCGCCGCTGGGGTTTCTGCGCTAACGCTGGGTCTGAAAAGGTCGCTTATCATTGGCGCGATTGTTTCGGTCGCTGGTAATTTGACATTTGCATGGCTGGTTAATCAGTCGCCGGACAGTTTGACCCCGCTCTTTATCGCGATCACGGCGGACAATATTGCGGGCGGATATGCCGGCACGATCTTCATTGCTTACATGTCGAGCTTTGTGAACAAGTCATTTGCTGGAACGCAATATGCGATTTTCAGCTCGGCATGGTCGCTCGGGCCGAAACTGATCGGCGGCGCATCAGGTTACCTCGTCAAGACATTCGGGTATACGGACTTTTTCTTAATGTCCGCTGCCCTCGGCATTCCGGCAATTATTCTATCTTTCTTCGTCAACTCCATGAAGGCCGATAGAGACGCGCCGGTTTTTGAAGATGTAGAGGCGCCCTCGCCTAGCCCTTCTTGACGCCATCCATAACGCCATCAACATCATAAGCAGCGAAGGCTGCAAGGTTGACGATATCGGAAACCGATGCCCCATAGCTGGCGATCTGGATTGGCTTGTTGAAACCTAACAACATTGGGCCAATCACCGTCGCACCGCCAAGCGCGCCGAGCAATTTTGTTGCAATCGATGCAGAATGGATCGCTGGCATGACGAGCACATTGGCAGGCCCGCTCAGGCGTGAGAACGGATAGGAACGATTATGCGTTTCGCTCAACGCGACATCAGCGGCGATATCGCCCTCATACTCAAATTCAATGTCATCGCGGGCATCCAATAGCGCCACGGCTTCGCGCACTTTTTCCGAGCGTTCCCCCATTGGGTTTCCAAATGTCGAATAAGACAGGAAGGCGACACGTGGCCTAAAACCAAGCCTGCTCACTGCGCCTGCTGCTGCAATCGCAATACCGGTAAGCTGCTCTGCGCTTGGCAATTCAACAACGCTTGTATCGGCAATGAAGACCGTCTCGCGCCCGACAACCATAGACATGCCAATCACTTGCTGGCCCGCAATCGGCTCCAGAACGAGCTTCGCGTCACTCAAGGCGACATCAAAATTACGGGTCACGCCTGTCACCATTCCATCAGCATCGCCCTGCATGAGCATGGAACACCCAAAGACGTTTCGGTCTTGATTGACGAGGCGTTGCACATCGCGGCGCAAATACCCTTTTCGCTGCAGGCGCTCATAGAGCTCGTCTGTATAGTCCAAATTCTTGTCAGACAGCCGCGCATTGACCGTCTCAATGCTGCCTTCAGGAATGCCGAGCTGGTCCATAACCGCTGCCACACGCTCAGAGCGCCCGATCAGAATTGGATCACCAAGCCCTTGCGCTTTAAAAGATGCAGCCGCTCGAACGACTGAGGGCTCTTCACCCTCGGCAAACACGATCCGTTTCTTCATTGGACGAACAGCGCCGTGAATACCTTGCAGGAAGGATGCGGTCGGGTCTTGGCGGCGGGCAAGCTCTTCGCGATATGCATCCATATCTGCAATCGGCTTGCGCGCGACGCCTGAATCCATTGCAGCCTGCGCAACAAATGGCGGCACTGCGCTAATCAAACGTGGGTCAAAGGGGGTTGGGATAATATAGTCCGGACCAAATTGAGGTCGCGCGCCATGATAGGCTGATGCCACTTCGTCTGGCACATCTTCGCGCGCCAGTTCAGCCAAAGCTTCGGCGGCTGCGACTTTCATTTCCTCATTTATGCTCCGCGCACGAACATCTAGCGCGCCGCGGAAGATATATGGAAAGCCCAGAACATTGTTGACCTGATTAGGATAGTCAGATCGCCCGGTCGCAATGATCGCATCATCGCGCACTGACTTAATGTCTTCCGGCGTAATCTCAGGGTCAGGATTGGCCATCGCGAAGATGATCGGATTGTCTGCCATTGAGGCAATCATCTCTTTGCTGATCGCTCCGGCAACGGAAAGCCCGAGCACGCAGTCAGCACCAGAAATTGCTTCTGCAAGCGTGCGCTTTTTTGTTTTGACGGCAAAGCTGGATTTAAATTGGTCGACATTGTCGCGCCCTTCATAAATCACGCCCTCTCGGTCACACATCAGAATATTTTCCTGCGCGACGCCCATATGACGAATAAGCCCGGCAACGGATAGGCCAGCCGCACCCGCACCCGAAATCGTCACTTTTACCTCTGACATTTTCCGTCCAGTGATATGGCAAGCATTGATAAGACCGGCTGCAGCAATAATCGCTGTGCCATGCTGGTCGTCATGGAAAACGGGAATATCCAGTTCATCGCGCAATCGCT
>CAZXTI010000004.1:14949-20379 GCA_964643565.1 uncultured Hyphomonas sp.
GTGCCATGCTGGTCGTCATGGAAAACGGGAATATCCAGTTCATCGCGCAATCGCTGCTCAATGAAAAAACAAGCAGGTGATGAAATATCTTCTAAATTGATGCCGCCAAATGTCGGTCCAATATTCCTGACCGTGGTGATAAATTCCTCGACGTCTTTGGTTGTCACCTCGATATCGAAACTGTCCACGTCGGCAAACCGCTTAAACAGGACAGACTTACCTTCCATAACCGGCTTGGAGGCCATCGCGCCCAGATCACCAAGCCCAAGGATCGCCGTGCCGTTTGAAATTACGGCAACCATATTCCCCTTGGAGGTATAATCATAAGCGAGATCTTCATTCTCAGCGATAGCTTTGACCGGAACGGCAACGCCGGGGCTGTAGGCGAGCGATAAATCTCGCTGCGTCGCCATTGGCTTGGTCGGCGCGACAGCCAATTTGCCCGGCTTTGGATGACTATGAAAATCAAGCGCTTCCTGATCAGTAAAGCTCGGTCGTTTGGTCGTCATCTATTTGTCCTTAACTGACTGTCTTAGCCATATGTCCTGTCTAAGCGCAGCCCCAAGCTCTTACAATAAAAATAATCTGCAAATCTGACCTCAGAGACTTTTTTATCTTCAGGTGAATCTCTATAGGAAAGGCTTATGTCTGACGTCAGCTCTTCCTCTACCGCGCCCAAAAAGGCGACGAAGCCCCCAAAAGGCCCCTCGCCCTTTATTGCGCAGTATTTGAATATTAAAGCGCAAAACCCGGATGCGCTTCTGTTCTTTCGCATGGGCGATTTTTACGAGCTTTTCTTTGAAGATGCCGTCGCAGCAGCCGAAATATTGGGAATTACACTCACACAACGCGGCGAATATGAGGGCAAACCTATCCCGATGGCGGGGGTTCCGTATCACGCCGCCGAAGGCTATTTGGCACGGCTTATCGGCTCCGGGCGGCGCATTGCGGTGTGCGAACAGACCGAAACCCCGGCAGAAGCCAAAAAGCGCGGATACAAGGCGATCGTCAATCGGGAGATCGTTCGCATTGTCACTCCCGGCACAATTACCGAGGATTCTCTTTTGTCAGCACGGCAAGCCCATACGCTTGTCGCGGTTGGCCTCGGCGCAGGCGGTCGCGAAGCTGGCTTGGCCATTTGTGATGTCTCGACCGGTGCTTTTGAACTGTTTGATTTGCCTGCCTCTGCGCTTGGCGACGCCTTGTCAGGCTTGTCGGCCAGAGAGATTTTATTGTGCGAGCGCGATTTGGAAACGGATCTGGTGCGCACTGCATTTGAGCATATCGATGCCCCTATTACCCCTCGCCCGACGCGCGGGATGACAGCCAAGGCGGGCGAGAGCGCCTTGAAAAATGCGTTCAATGTGCGCGCGCTCGATGCGTTTGGAAGTTTCTCGCGGGCTGAATTTATCGCCGCCGCGCTCTTGTTGGATTATTTGTCGTTGACGCAAGCTGGCGCCGACATCAAGCTTGATCCGCCAAAGCGGGCACCGGCAGGCGGGCAACTCGTAATTGATCCGGCAACGCGCGCCAGTCTTGAAATCGACCGCGCTTTGGCGGGTACGCGCGCCGGATCACTACTGCACAGCGTCGACCGTACACTGACACCCTCCGGCGCACGCCTGCTGGCGGACCGCCTGTCCCGGCCATCGGTGAGCTTTGAGGAAATTACGGCGCGTCATGACGCCATTGCCTGGTGCGCCGTGGAACAAGACACGACCAATGATATCCGCAAAGCGCTGCGCACCGCGCCAGACCTTGAACGTGCGCGCGGCCGGCTGCGACTTGGACGTGGCGGCCCAAAGGATTTGCGCGCCATTGGCCTTGCGCTTGGACAAGGCGAACACATCGCCGCGCTGATTGCCCGGCATATGCACGCGCTGCCTGCCCTGCTCGAAGAGGCCGCTAAGGGGCTGACACTTTCAAACACCCCAGAGCTCGGCGCACTGTCACAAGACTTGAAACAAGCACTGGCCGAGGACGTTCCAGCCCTCGTGCGCGATGGGAACTTCATTGCGCTTGGATGGGACACGGCGCTGGATAAGGCACGCGCTTTGCGTGATGACAGCCGCAAAGTCATCGCTGGCTTACAAGCCGACTATGCGAAGCAAACGGACAATAATGCGCTTAAAATCAAACATAATAATGTGCTTGGTTATTTTGTCGAAGTGACGGCGCGCCATGCCGATCCATTGCTCGCCGCGCCGCTAAATGAAAGCTTCATCCATCGCCAGACACTTGCCAATGTGGTGCGTTTCTCCACCAGCGAACTGACCGAGCTGGCAGGACGTATATCACGGGCAGAAGACGAAGCGCGCACGCGTGAGTTAGACATTTTCCATAGCTTTGTTGAGCGCCTTGAAAGCCTCTCCCAGCCATTGCGCCGCGCCGCAGAAGCGCTTGCGGAAATCGATTTCGCTGCAGCAGGTGCGATCTGGGCGCTTGAGAACCAAGCAGTGCGCCCGGTGCTTGCCGATACCCTTGTCTTTCGCGCAGTGGGCCTGCGCCATCCGGTTGTCGAAGCCGCCTTGCAAGCTGACGGGCAGGGTTTTACCTCGAACGCCACACATCTTGATGCCGATGGCAGAACAGCTGCGCGCTTGCAATTGGTCACAGGCCCGAACATGGCGGGTAAGTCGACCTATCTGCGCCAATGCATGCTTGCCGTTGTTCTAGCACAAGCTGGGTATTATGTCCCTGCAACAGAATTTGAGCTTGGTCTGGCGGACCGGATTTTCTCCCGTGTCGGCGCCTCCGATGATCTTGCCCGTGGACGCTCGACATTTATGGTTGAGATGGTTGAGACAGCCGCCATTCTCAATCAAGCGACCCCGGCAAGCTTTGTCATTCTGGATGAAGTTGGCCGCGGCACCTCCACCTATGATGGGCTTGCCATTGCTTGGGCTGCGGTTGAGCATCTACACAATAAGAACACTTGCCGCGCGCTATTCGCAACGCATTATCATGAGCTTACAAAGCTGGTCGAAGATTTGCAGCATGCTGAGAATGTCTCTCTTCGCGCGAAGGAGTGGCAGGACGAGCTTGTGTTTCTTTATGATGTGCAACCCGGCCCCGCTGACCGCTCATATGGGGTGCAAGTTGCAAAGCTCGCTGGCTTACCTGCCTCTGCGGTGCGCCGTGCTGAGCAAGTTTTGAAAGGTCTGGAAAAAGACCGCGACGATGTCGATACCCTGCCGCTCTTTGCGATGACCCCGCCGGACGAAAACCCATCAATCCCGGATACGCCGCCCCCGCTCTCGGCAGCCGAAACCCTATTGGCCGAAATTGATGCCGACACGCTTTCGCCGCGCGAGGCCTTGGATTTGATATACAAATTGAAAAGTTTGGGCGACACGTAAATCACGCGGTCGCTGCTGGATGAGCTCAAACCAGTCTCATCTGCCCCAAAACCCTGCAATTTGAGGCAATGTGTCCTTTTTGTAATCGTATCACGTTTTTATGAGAACCAAAAAGCAAACTGTCACTTGGCGTTCAGCTTGCATTTGCTACAGTATTATCTGTGAAGGATACAAAATGTACCTAACAATAGGAGAAACCCTATGAAGAATATATTCGCCGCACTTGGAATGTGTGCCGTTTTGGCAGCTTGCGCGACCGCAACGCCTTATCAACCTGCTGTAAACGCAACGGGCGGATATGAGAATCAGCAAATCGAAACTAACCGCTGGTCGATCGCTTTTTCAGGCAACTCGCTGACCGACCGCCAGACAGTTGAAACTTATCTATTGTACCGCGCTGCCGAGCTGACCAAGCAAAACGGCTATGACAATTTTGAGATTGTAACGCGCGAAACAGATGCACGGACACGCTTTATCTCCACGGGTTTCTCGTCTCCATTCTTCTATAATTTTTCCGGCTTTGGCCCACATGGTGGGTTTGGAAGATCCCGCTTTAGCCGCGCTGGTTTCGGACGCAGTAGTTTTGGACGCAGTAGTTTTGGACGCCGCGGGTTCAACAGTTTTGGACGCTTTGGCGGCGGCTTCCACGACCCCTTCTTTGGTGGACCAAACACATTCTCTGAACGGGTCAATTATGAAGCGTCTGCTGAGATCATTATGCGCAGAGGTCCCAAGCCTGACGATGCCGATTACTTTGATGCTGAGGACGTGCTAATTAATCTTTCCGGACAGATTATACTGCCTGAGACTTAATCGCTTAGCCGATTACCGAACATTAAAAAGCCCCCGCATGTCGCAGGGGCTTTTTTATTGTTGGGGTGTGTAGCGTTTTGCTAGCGCGGCGCCATGCGAATGGCACCGTCGAGGCGCACATCTTCGCCATTGAAATAAGGGTTGCGGCACATTTCAACGGCAAGTGACGCATACTCATTCGGATTGCCCAAACGCGGCGGGTTTGGCACCATTGCGCCAAGTGCGTTGCGCACATTTTCTGGAGCACCAGCAAGAAGCGGCGTGTCGAAAATGCCGGGAAGTATTGTATTTACACGGATGCTTTCGCGCGCCAGATCACGCGCAATTGGCAAGGTCATGCCAACCACACCGCCCTTGGACGCCGAATACGCAGCCTGTCCAATCTGGCCGTCCTCAGCAGCGACAGATGCGGTATTCACAACCGCCCCGCGTTCACCATCAATTGCGTCCAGCGTCATCATGCCTGCAGCTGATTTCGCAATACAGCGGAAGGTGCCGATCAAATTGATCTGGATGATCATTTCAAAATTCTGCAGCGGGAAGTGTTTGATCTCGCCGGTTTGCTTGTCCCGGCTGGCTGTCTTGATGGCATTGCCGACGCCAGCGCAATTGATAAGGATACGCTCTTGACCGAGCGCGCTACGGATTTTCTCAAACCCGGCATCGACCTGCTCGTCTGAGGTTACATTTACATTGGCAAAGACGCCGCCCAGCTCCTTCGCCATGGCCTCGCCTTTTTCCTCGTTCATATCGAAAATACCAACTTTTACGCCGTGGCTGGCAAGCGCGCGTCCAGTTGCTGCGCCAAGCCCAGAGGCACCGCCGGTGATGATCGCTGTTACACTGCTATCAAGCTTCATTTCAGTTTACTCCTTGAAAAATCTATCGCTGACCCGATGTATAGGTTTAGTGAGGCCCCGCCAATGACTAACGCAACGGAAATTGCCAAACAGGCCGGAGACCCGGAACTTGCCGGATTGCCGCTCGTTGTCGAACGCAATGAACGCCGCACGCGGGCCAATCTCATCCCAAAACTGTTGAAATTCGCGGGGCGCCTGCCCTTTGCCGATGATGCGGCCGCAGCCTATTATTGTGCAATCGATCCAGATACGCCGATGAAAGCCAAAGGCGTATTATTCGCCGCGCTTGCCTATTTTGTATTGCCCACAGATATGGTGCCTGATGTTATCGCCGGGCTTGGGTTTACCGATGATGCCACCGTTCTGGCGACCGCGCTGGGTATTGTCGGCGCGCAAAT
>CAZXTI010000004.1:20479-21538 GCA_964643565.1 uncultured Hyphomonas sp.
TTTTTGGGGCGTGAGGTTCTCCTGCACAATATCCATAATGGAAAATATGCCGGGCGGGTGGTTGCTGATGTGCATTATCGCACGCGCGGATCACTCTCAGCGCATTTGCTTGAGCTTGGTCTTGCTGTTGGTGAGGACGAAGATGATCCCTGGTGTTCTGAGGCCGCGCGTTCAGCGTCTCGTCTTCCTTAGTCCGGCATCTTTCGAGCGCCTATTCAGTGCGCCGAAAGGACCGGCTCTGACGCCCGGTTATGCTGCGCACCCAGCCTTCTGGTAATTTGCGCGACAAGCCAGACAGGAATTTGTTTACGCCGCCCGGCACATCAACAGGACGGCCCGCCTCAACAGCTTTAATCCCAGCGCGCACCACGGGCTCAGCCTCCATCCACATCCATTTCGGCATCTTATTCGTGCTTTCACGCGTCCCGTTCACATCGTGAAACTCTGACCATGTGAAGCCCGGACAAAGCGCCGTGCAATGAATATTGTGTCCTGATGTTTCAGCCTCGGCATTTATGCTTTCGGAAAATTTGATCAAGGCGGACTTTACCGGCGCATAAAGCGAGTGCCCTGCCGTGCCCGGCATATAGCCTGCGAGCGACGCGACATTGATAATCCGTCCATAGCCACGCGCAGCCATTCCCGGTAACAGGCGATGGGTCAGCTCAATCGGCAGCGTGCATAATACGCGCAAGAAATCCGCCTGATCCTTCCAATCTGTATTGAAGAAGGTTCCCGGCAATCCGTAGCCAGCATTATTTATGAGTGTCGTAACAACAAGTTTGTTTAGCTCAAGATCGGCGACAAGCTTTTCGGCACTATCATCAGTGGCCAGATCAAGTGGCACGATATGCGACTTAACTCCATGCTTGTTTTCCAGCTCACTGGCAAGCGCGGACAGCCTGTCCTCACGGCGTGCCGTCAGTATGAGGTCTTTTCCTTGCCGAGCATATTCTTCAGCAAACACCTTACCGATGCCAGCGGATGCACCAGTAATTAATACACGTTCAGACATCACAAATATTCCTCGTTTTTAGCACACTGCGCAATGTAATAGAC
>CAZXTI010000005.1:0-14270 GCA_964643565.1 uncultured Hyphomonas sp.
GATCAACGGGAACATCAATATCAAGCGGACCGCCTGATTGAGCCAACACAAAGGGTTGCGCAAACGAAGCATCCGACAGGACATTCCGTCCAAAGCCTGCAAACCCTGCACGCGCTGACGGCGCAACAAGGCCTTCCGGCGGCGTGACAAGCAGACTGTGCGCGCCTGCGCCAGCCGGGGTAATCTCATAGAGCCCCTCTGCATCTGTAACCGTTTCTGCGATGACATTGCCAGCAGCGTCCAACAATTCCACGCGTGCATTTGGAACCGGCTCATTGGTTGCTGACAAAAAGACAGCGCCAGCCGGAGAAAGATCAATATCACTTTGCGCAGCCGGGTCACACGCCACATTCGCACGCGCCGCTCCGCGTCTGGAACCTTGCAGAACACCGTCACCAATAAGCACAGGCGGCGCCGAAGCTGTCGGCAAGCCCTCTGTACGAAACACGCCGGAATTTGGCGTAGTTTCAATCGCGATGACTTGCTCACTATCGCCATCAGGATTAGTTGATATCGTAATCACGGCCTGGTCTATTGCGCCCGTCGCATTACAAAAAGCTGAGCGCACCTCCAGAAAAACGAGCGCATCAAATGGGGTTTGCTCAATCGCCTCATCGAACGCATCCGACGCATAAAATGCGACACTGCCTGCCTCGCCGACAATCGGTGTCGAGACTGTGTTCGATAGAAGCAACCCACCAGCGTCATTTTCATTCGGCAGCAAGAACTCGGCTGTGTTTTGAACAATAAATCCGTCTGTATTCTCGCCAATCTCCACGGCAAATTTAAAGTCACGCGACTCCCCTGCTGGAAGAGGCTCCATCGACACAAAGCCGATCATATCAATCAAGTTTGGATCAGCCGGAAGGGTGCGTGTCCACTCTGTCTCCAAGTCGCCGCGGCGATGGAAAACGGGATCAAAATTTACTGCTTCAACAATGCGCTCAAAATTGGTGTTGCGTGGAATCTCATCACGCACGATCAACAATTCAGAGCTAATGCCATCAATTGTGTACGCAAATGCTTCGCCAAACGTATCAGGATCAATCGGCAAATCGGAATTGTTGCGCAGGTTGAGCGTATAGACAATCTCGCCGCCGGCAGCCGCTTCGCTCACATCAGCAGATTTTACCAAAGAAATGGCCGCTTCCACGATGTTGATTTCACCAACCGCCATCTGCGCTTCATCAGCGCCTGATAAGGTGCCAGAGAATGTGCCCCGAACAGACTGGCCTACCCTGGCAGTGTCCGGCACAAGCGTATCGATCAAAACCGCGATTTGACCTTCAATTTCCAGATCTAGCGGAAGAGACGGATCCAGACGCGTATCTGCACCATCAACGCGCCCATTCGAGTTCTCATCGATCCAGGCAACAGCGCGCACAAGGTCAAACCCGCCCTGCACATCGCCGAACCCCAGCGTGAGCGAAATTGGCGTGTTGCCAGAGTTCTCGACCTGAAAGGAAAAAAGCGCATTGTCGCCGGGCGCTCTTAAAAGGGACTGGTCATCACGTACAATGAAGCTCTGAACCCCGCGCACCTCAGTTTGCACCAGGTTGCTTGTCAGTGATTCTCGTATCCCAAGATTGGGATTAAGATATGAAACCGTTCCCACGCTTTCGATCAAACTACCTGCTTCCGGGGGCCGCGCAAAAGCGGTCGGAGCCGTAAAACTTGCCGCTAGCGCAATACCGGTCGCCTTTATTTTTGGGACGTACCGTTTATGCATTTTCTACTCCACACACCACTATTGCCGCCCCACTAAGGGGAAAATTGAGAGCGAGCGCAGACAATAGGGCGGTTAGTCTGCGCTCGCCCATCCCGGTTACTCGTCGATCTGAACCGTAAAGGTCAGCTCCGCACGAGATCCCGGAGACAAAGTGAGACCTGCCCCTGGAAGCGCGGTGGCAATTGCTCCGCCATCTCCATCATTCGGGACAGACGCGACAGCTCCAGCTGCGCCATCAACCACAAAGTTTGGCACGCAGCTTCCACCGCAAGTCTCAAAAGTCGTAAAAGCTGGAACCGTGTCACGCAGAATTAAATCTATCGCATCATTGGTTCCTGTATTGTCAGCCTGCAGCCGGTAGACAATACACTGACCAGGGTCAGCCTCTTGTCGACTACGCGTAAACGTGCCGACCGTACCATCACAATCAATGTCCAGGCTCTGCTCTTTAACAAGCGTGACATCACCTGAGATGATCGCAACACTGTCGAGCACCGCATTGTTTGTCAGATCACTATCGACAAATGTATCGGTCGCATCCGCGCTAAACTCAGTCAGTATGTCTGCGCCGATGGCAAGATCACCCGTTTCAACAAGACCCAAACCACTCGTGGCTGGCACTTGCACACGGATAATCACCCGCGCATCTTCGCCAGGCGCAAGCCCCGGAAGACCATCTGAACCAGAAATCGTTGACAGGTCAGAAATCAGCGGATCTGAAGGATCAAGCTCACCATTATTATTGGCATCATAGAACAATGTCGCCGCAAGGCCTTGATCGGTGAACGGGTCCACCCCGCCAAGCGTCAGCGCACCACCAACCACCGTTGAATTACCAAGGTTGGTAATCGTATGCGAGATCAAAGCAACCCCGCCTGGTGCAGCCTGCACATCAGTGTCTTCTGCCAGAGAAAGATCGACAATCTCGTTTACAGACACAGCATTCAATACCGCGTCACTTGCGCCGTTTGATGGTGATGTTGCCGTAAACAGGAGGTCAATCTCCTCAGCAGACGCACCTTCAGGAACGGTCACAACAGCGATATAGTCAAGCACAGCGCCATTTGCATCAGTCGGTATAAGCGCGCCAGTATTCTGGATCGGCGTACCATCGGGCAAGAAGAACTCGACAGCCCATCCGTCCGGCAAACCCTCAACCGCAAGGTCAAACGAATTGGCCGGATCACCCGCCGCAAGCGCAACCTGCAAATCAAATGTCACCTGCTCGCCAGGATTGGTTCCGCTAACAACAAACGGATCACCGCCATCATCAGTATTGCCATTGCCGACACCTGACGTTTGCGTTCCGGCCCCATCAGTATTGGTAAGATCAACGCTTGGAACAGCAACCTCGCCATCGAAGACCACATTGGTTGTATTCGACACAGTGCTGTCAGCTTGAGACGTACCGGTAATCACGGCTGCAAAACCAGCAGCTGCGGCTGTTTCCGGCGCCGTTGCCGGCAAAGTTACACGAAGCTGGGCATGTACCGCATCGCCAGATGCAATCGTTATATTATCGCCAATGATCGGCGTCACACCATCTTCAGCAACAAAGTCGAACAAAGTCCCAGCAGGGAAACTCGTATTTGCAACGCTCAGATCATATGTATCAGTGTCATTACCAAGATTTGTCAGGACAAAATCGTAAAGTAGCGAGCCACCCGCAAATACGCGGCTGTCATCGGTAATTTGATCATCTACGGCCGCATCTGAATCGGTCGTTGACGCATTGGCTTCATCCAAATTGGTGCCGCTATCGACATCGCCGCCAGCAACAATTCCAGCGCCCGTCAGGTCAGTACCTTCCGCATCCGCCACGATAAGCCGTGCAACGCTTGCAATATCGATTGGCGACCCGTTAGAGTTTGTCGGTGTTTGCGTGGTGGTTTCTACGCTCGCAATGTTGACGAATTCACCGCGCGGCGCATCCACAATAATATAGTCAAAGCTGATCGCACCAGAGCGCCCGGCCGGAACCACATCAAGCACGGCGTCAACCGTAAGCACATTATCAAATGCGTAGCTCAGGCTCGCACCTTGCGCATTGGACGCATCCGTATCTGTGCTGTCCTCGGTCAAAACCGTACCCGGCGCATCCGTCCAGATACCACTTCCAGCCACATATTGAAGTTCGACCGCCTCACCCGCCGCGTTGAGGGTCGGCAATGTGTCAGAAATCGTCACAGCGCTTGCGTCCGCAATACCCGTATTTGAGTAGGTTAGGTTGACGCGAACCGTGTCACCAACGCTAAACACGCCATTACCATCAGCATCCGTTTGAAGGGTCTGGTCTTTTTGCAACTCGATAATACCGTCTGTTGTGACGGTTGCAGCATCAGTGTTTGTCGCCGTTTGATCTGTACTCACATCACTATCGGCCAGAGAACCCAGACTTGTCGCAGTAAGATCAAAATCACTTGCCTGCCCGGGATTAGCCGAAGCCGGAACTGTGGCCCGAACAACGAGGCCAAATGTTTCACCTGCCAATAGCGAAGGCGTCTGCGTAATTGGCGTCAGATTATCCGGCACGCCATCTTGATCGGCGTCGGCAAAAATCAGAATGTCGGTATAGGCAAAATCATCGCCCGCGCCAGCATCCGTAATAAATGAGAACGTATCATCCGTGTTCGCATTGTTTGTGAGCGTATGCGGGAAGAACGCAAATCCACCCGGCGCGGCATCGCGAGATTGCGAAGCATTTAACTCAAGCCCATAAATCTCATTGACCACTGTTTCCACAAGGTTCGACTGGACCGTCACCTCCTCGCCATTTGAAACAAAAGTCGCAGCAGCTTGGTTGCCGATAACAGTGTCCGCTGGCGGTGGCTCCGCGAGCGCGGCGCCGGCAAGCAAAGCACCCGCGCTGACAGCCATGATAGGAATAATTCTTCCAGGGTTGGACCATTTAATACTAGACATTTTTACTCTCCTCACGCGCGATGGACGGCGTGTTCCTTTTGTGTGTTTTCATTTGTCAGTTTTGCGGGTGATTAATTTTCAACCCTGATCCGGTAGGTGGCCGAAACCTCCTCCCCCGGTGCAATTGGTTCGACGAGACGCCATCTCAGCGCTTCGAACTCTTCATCTGGAACCTCAGCAGGCCGCAGAATTCCTTCTTCATCCTCGACATAGCGGATGACTGGCGGTGTCGCCCAACCAATGTCAGAAACAGACACTTCAAAAATGGCGGGTACATCTGGTAAATCTCTTGAAGACAGAAAATAGGTTTCTGGCGGGACATCGCCGCGAATAATGAACTCGCCGAGCATATCCTCTGATATGTTCTTGTAAGTCATCTGGTATTCGATCACGCCGCCCGGACTAACGCTTTCCGCTGGCGCACGCACCTCTTCTCCGCTCTCGTCTTGATGGATCGTGAAGGCTTCAATATACGACACAACCTTGGATTGCTCTTTTTGCGCCACTGACACGCCAGCCAGCGCTGAGCATGTGGCGAGCACCGCAATAATACTTAAGGTTGTTCTTTTGAACGAATTTTGTCTCACCATTTCGGTATCTCCTCGATAAGCCTCTCAAAAAACAACCTAAACGAGAATGATTACTAATTTACAAATATTCTATCAGAAGGTGTATTTATCGCTTTGGTTCACCAAAACCGTAATTTTATCAAGGTGTTCGTCGTCAAGTATGGGGCTATAAAAAGCTCTGGAGGCCCGCAGCCTCCCGGCTTAGGCAACCCCCAAAAGGGCACGCCTATATTGTAGACCGCAAAAAAAGGCCGCGAACCATATGTTCGCGGCCGATAAAAATTTAAGAAGAGACTGCCGCAGAGGACAGCAAATTAGATGAAGCTAAAAGCGCTTATCCACCCGTTTCAGCGTTTGCCGACAGTTTGATAAAGGCTGGTCCAATAACCACCAGGAACAAAACCGGCAAGAAGAACACGATCATCGGAACCGTCAGCTTCGCAGGCAATGCAGCAGCCTTTTTCTCCGCAGCCGACATACGCATATCGCGGTTTTCTTTCGCCATCGTCCGCAGAGCACCGCCCAACGGCGTACCATAACGTTCAGCCTGAATAAGCGCCATACAAACCGCCTTCACGCCCTCATGGCCTGTACGCGATGCGAGGTTCTCATAAGCTTGTCGGCGTTCTTGCAAGTATGAAAGTTCAGCCGTGGTTAAAGTCAGCTCCTCGGCAAGCTCCACAGAGGCCGATCCGATTTCACGTCCAACCTTCTGGAAAGCAACCTCGATTGACATGCCCGACTCCACACAAATCAGCAGAAGGTCAAGCGCATCCGGAAAAGCGCGCATAATAGACTGCTGGCGCTTACCAGCAACGTTACTAATATAGAGGTTCGGCAAATAGAACCCAAGCGCAGCCGCAAAGAGCAGTGCCCCATAGCGATAAACGGGTGACGAAATTTCAACCGCCTGAAGCACAAAGATATAAACAAAAGCGAGCAAAGCCATAACCAATGGCAAAATGAGGCGCGCTGCATAAAACACAGAGATAGGTCCAGGCCCACGCATACCGGCGCGCTGTAGATTTGCCTCTAGGTTTGGATCCTCAAGCATTTTGCGGAGATCGAACTTTCGCTCCAAATCACTCAGGAAGCCTTTTGACTCGCGTCTCAGCGAGCGCCCTTCCAGCTCGGCACGGCTTTGACGGCGCAACTGCTCACGCCGATTTGTCACCGACTTAAGCCGTGTATTCAGCTTATCACCCTGCGCAAACTCAAGGCCAAATGTGATAACAAGCGTCGCAACTGAACCGCCGACCAAAACCGATACGAGCGATGCCGGGTCAGTAATAATGCTTGAAACATCTTGAATGAATGACATATCCGGCTCCTAAATATTGAAATTGATCATTTTGCGCATGATCGTGATGCCTGTCGTGTACAGACAAAAACCTACAAATAGTAGGAAGTGCCCTGTCTCAGTGGTAAACAGCTCCATCACATATGAAGGCGTTGTGAAGAACACCATCGTACCCACAGCAAATGGAAGGCTACCAATAATCATCGCCGAGGATTTCGCCTCTGAGGACATGGCTTGAACTTTTTCACGCATCATACGGCGCGCGCGGATCACATTTGACAAATTGCCCAAGGCTTCCGACAAGTTACCGCCCGATTTCGACTGGATCGTCAACACAATGACAAAAAAGTTGATTTCTGGAAGCGGCAGACGCTGATAAAGCGTTTGCAATGCACGGTCCAAATCAACACCCATGGAAACATTGTCTGTTAAGGCGGCAAATTCCGGCCCAAGCGGATCCGGGCTTTCGCGCGCAATAATCCGCAAACATTCGTTGAGCGGCAGGCCGGATTTAACACCGCGAACGATGACATCAATACCGTCAGCAAATTGATTTGTGACCTTCTTGCGTCGGCGCTTAGCCAGCGTACTAATCCACCAGCGCGGCAAACCAAGAAATCCGAAGACCCCGGCAGCGATCGTAACAACAGTTCGCGATTTAAACTCGATCCCGAAAGCCGTAATACCCTCAGCCCCGGATGAAAAAGCGAGGAACGCAATGACAACGCCCATAACGGCTGACATGATCCAGAAAGCAGATACGCTCATCCCCAAGCCAGCTTGCTCAAGCTTTGTCTTGATATCAGTTGGTACAATTGATTTTTTGCGACTGGCATCCTCTTCGCGCAGCTTGCTCAACATGCGCTGCGTTTCCTTGCGGCGCATATTGTTTTCGTCTTTGGCCTTGCGTGCTTGAACGCCTTTTTGTCCTTGCCCGACCATTTTCGCACGCTTTTTTGCCGCGCCCTGACTATTGTCGCCAGTAAACACCAAGCCAATACCCACGATCGCCACGAAGGCGAGCGCCGCAATGGCATATATCATGAGGTCTGTCTGGCTCATCCTTGGTTCTCCAGCTCATCGAGCGCATGTCCTAGATCTTTCTCAAGATTATAGTAGCGCGCACGCTCCCAAAATTTCGGACGGCCAATCCCCTGCCCGCGATGCTGTCCCAGCAATTTGCCGTTGGCATCTTCGCCATCTATCTCATAGGTCAGCACATCCTGAAGAACGATTGTGTCGCCCTCCAATCCCATAACTTCGGTGATGTTGATAATCCGCCGAGAACCATCGCGCAGACGCATCGCCTGGATCACAATATCGATAGAGCCAACAATCATTTCACGGATTGTTCTAGCGGGTAGTGAGAAACCACCCATCGTAATCATAGATTCAACACGGCTAAGTGCTTCGCGCGGTGAGTTTGCGTGAAGCGTTCCCATTGAGCCGTCATGGCCCGTGTTCATGGCTTGCAAAAGGTCAAATGCTTCGGGCCCACGAACCTCACCAACGATGATACGTTCAGGGCGCATACGCAGACAGTTTTTCACAAGCTCACGCATCGTCACAGCGCCGGAGCCTTCAATATTAGGTGGGCGTGTCTCAAGGCGAACCACGTGTGGCTGCTGAAGTTGAAGTTCCGCGGAGTCTTCGCAGGTAATAACCCGTTCGCTTGGCTCAATGAAACCCGTCAAACAGTTCAACAAAGTTGTCTTACCAGAGCCAGTACCGCCGGAGATCAGAACATTACAACGTGAGTGTCCAATAATGCGCAGGAGTTCAGACCCAGCAGGAGAAATTGATCCAAAATTCACCAGATCTTCAAGGCGCAATTTGTCCTTTTTAAATTTACGAATGGTCAGTGTTGGTCCGTCAATCGCAAGCGGCGGCGCAATCACGTTAACACGTGAGCCATCCAGCAAACGCGCGTCACAAATTGGGCTGGCTTCATCGACCCGGCGACCAACCTGGCTCACAATACGCTGACAAATATTCATCAACTGCGCATTATCGCGGAACCGGATATTCGTTCGTTCAATCTTACCGTCAACTTCGATATAAGTCGTCTCGGCACCATTGACCATAATATCGGCAATGTCATCACGCGCGAGCAAAGGCTCAAGCGGCCCATAACCAAGCACATCATTACAAATATCATCGAGCAGTGTCTCCTGCTCTGTGATCGACATAACAACGTTTTTGATGGAGATAATTTCAACGACAATGTCGCGAATTTCTTCGCGTGCGCTCTCTTGGTCGAGCTGAGCAAGCTGACCCAGATCGATTGTATCAATCAGGGCATTAAAGATTGTCGTCTTGGTCTCGTAATATGCCGCAGACTGATCTGGCGACATAACCCGTTCAGGCGCTGGCGTTGGCGGCGGCTTAACCTGGGCAGGTGCCGGCGCAGGTTGCGGCGCTTCTTTTGCTGCAGCCGGCTTTGGCGCAGCAGGCTTCGCTGCCGGCTTGGCAACTGGAGACTTCTGAGCAGGTTGGGCGGGTGTACCGCCGGAAACACGCTTACCAAATGACATACTTCAACCCCTATGGTTGTTATTTTTTTCCGAGCAGTTTTTGCATCAGTGATTTTTGCGGCACTTCAACAGATTGCCCTGTCAGCACGGAGGCCAAGTGGTCAATCGCCAAGGACGCTTTCGCATCAGACTCTGTTTCTGAAATCATCTGCCCATTATTTGATGCTGTGCCGAACAGCGCCGCATCGAACGGGAGAACCACTTCAGGCTCAAGATCAAGCGCAGCAGCAAAGTCGCGGATCGGAATTTCAGGCCGCTTAGGTACACCGACCATATTCAGGACCAATTTTGGCGGTGCATCATTCTGGCGTTCTGTTTTCAACCGATCAACAATGTTCTTGCCGTTTCTCAGCGAGGCCAGCTCCGGCTGACAAACGATGATCACTTCATCAGCAGCCACGAGCGTATTCTTCAGCCAGTTATTCCACGTATGAGGCAAATCAATGACAACATATGGCACCGAGCGGCGTACGGCCTGAACAACAGTGTCATAAGCATCGACATCGATCTCAACTTCTTCATTTACGCTCGCCGGAGCTGTAAAGAGCGACAGACGCTCCGTGACACTCGTCAACAAGCGCGCAATAACAGCTTCGTCAGTACGGTCAGGCGTTAGAAGCGCGTCCAATACTGTCTGGGCTCCCTCTTGGTTGAAGTCCAATGCCGTCGTTCCAAATGATAGATCGAGATCAACGAGCGTTGTGTTCTGCTGAGCATTCTCAGCAATGGACCAAGCAAGGTTATGTGCGAGCGTTGAGGCACCTACCCCGCCCTTCGCGCCAACAACCGCAATCGACTTGCCGTGAAACGGTGTCTCTGGATCGGTAAAGAGTGTCGCAATTGTGCGAATAAGCTGAACAGGTTGCACCGGCGGCACAATATATTCACTCACACCGCGCGAAATAAGCTGACGATAAAGCGCAATATCATTGGTCGCGCCGATCACCATCACCTGAACACCTGGATCGCAATGTCCCGCAAGCTCATCGATCCGCGCAAGCATTTCAGCGGCAGGAAGTGATGACTCCACGATCAAAAGATTGGGGGTTACATTCGACTGCAAATATGCAATCGCAGCGGCAAGGCCGCCCTCTTGACTGACAAAATCAGTGCGGCGCATCCGGCGATCTGTCGAAACCATGTCCAACAATTGTGCAGATGTGCTCGATTCATGGAACGCGCGCACGGATATGGCTGGAATCGGCCGATCGCCGCCATCCTGCTCCGGCACATAAGCAAGGCCTGCATCATGAACTTGTTGCTCAACAACTGCGACAAGCTGGTTGTCGCTATCGTCGATTTCTTCGCCCTCGTCAGCCTCTTCCAGCCGTGGAGGTTCCTCTACCGGTGTTGGCGTTGGGGAAGGATTGTCGGATTTCTCCATCAGCTCTTCAAGCTCAGCGGCGAAGTCATCTTCGAAAAGTGCGCTATCATTGTTCATGTCAATAACCCCTATACTCTACTGACTTGCCACGGCGTCAGATACTGCGCCGGACTCGCCGTCATTACGTTCAGAAGCGGTCGCCTCACCTTCGCGATACGCATCAAATGTTGCCTGACGTCTGATCGTATCCGGTGGCCCAATTTCTCTGAGGCCCAACAAATCGGCAGGGTCAGCAATCATCGCCGCAAGGTTCGTGCGGACTGAGCAACCAAGATTTGGTAAATCAGCATTTGTTCTCAAGTTCGCGACATCGACCTCACCAAAGCCCTTGCAGTCCGGTCTCAACGCTTCATAAGCGCGGAAAGAAAGAATGATGCTTGGATAGGTGCCAAACTTTGAGCCCCCTGCCATCGCGTCATAATTTACGCCGCCCGCAAAAGCGATTTCGCGAATTTCAGCCAGAGCACCAACAGCAAATTGCTGATTTGGCGTCCCTTCTGGCAACAACATGACCAGGTCGCCATGCCCGCGATCTTTATACGCATGCACAAATCTGCGCACGAGATGCTTGTCTGCAAGCGAGAGCTCTGAGGCATTCTGGTCGAGTACAATCTCAACTGTCTCTGCTGTCTCAATGACATCAATCTGATGACGATCGAGCAAAGTGCGGTCCAGATATTCAACCGGAACTGCCGGAGACCGATCGCCACAAGCGCTCAGACTAAGGGCTGCGATTGCAATCAGCGGAAGTGTTATCTTATAAGCCATCTTGATCGTATTCCTTACTCTTCAATAAACCCGACCGGGGCACCGTACTGCGCCGAATCGACCGGTATTTCGTCTTTGCCATAAAGGCGGTTCAACTTGCCAAACAGGATCGTCTTGGCGTCGCTCGCATTGGCAAACCCTTTGTCCGGGGTCTGCAAATCGGATGACGCAGTTGGATCAACAAGGTATGGCGTGATGATCACGACCATCTCTGTTTCGTCATTCGCAAAGTCACGTGAACGGAAAAGCGCGCCCAGAACCGGTACATTTCGGATGCCGGGAATGCTGTCCAATGTTTGACGTGTCGTTGAGTCGATCAGGCCAGCAATCATCATCGATTGACCAGAAGGAAGTTCAACCGTTGTCTCCGCGCGGCGAACCGCAAGCGCTGGAATGCTTAGACCCGGAATAGAAACCGGGCCTCCATCAGGCCCGACACCAAATGTCGGCGCGCCTTGGAAAGCCCCAACAGAGGTCAGCTCTGAAACTTCAGTGGACAGACGCAAAGAAATCCGATCTTCCGACAAGACAATCGGGGTGAAACCGAGGCCGACACCAAATGGGCGAAATTCAACCGAGATTGCACCATCATTACCTTGGGACACTGGAACCGGGAATTCACCACCCGCCAAAAAGTTCGCTGGCTCGCCGGAAAGCGCCGTAATATTCGGCTCTGCCAAAGTGCGCACAATACCGACCCGCTCAAGCGCATTCAAATCAACGCCAAATGAGTTTCGTGCATCCTGCCCGCCAATCAAGTTCGTAAACAAGCCTGAAAGCGCCAGACCGCCCAGTGGCAAACCTGCAACATTGAAGGCTTGCGTAGAGCTTCCAGTAATGTCGCCTGCAAATGGCGGCGCGCCTTCAAGAACTTCAAAATCCTGGATAACTCCCGCTGCATCCACACCAGGGACAATTCTTTCGCCTTGCAAACTGCCAATACCGTTTCCTGAGCTCAGGTCAATGCCGAGCTGTTTGATAACAGAGCGCTGCATCTCAACAATCCGCACCTGCAACAGGACCTGGTCCTTTGCAGCAATCTGCATCATGTTTACGACACCAAAATCACTGTCATCATCGGCACCAAGATATGCATTCGCTAAGCGTACCACAGTATCAGCTTGGCTAATACTGTCCACGCGGCCAGTGATAATGACATTGGAATTAACAGCTTCAGCTTCCACGCGCGCATCGGGAACATGTCTGCCGATCAAATCAACCAGTGAGGTGATATCCGGCTCAACACGAATTTCCAGATTGAGCATCTGATTGCCTGCAGCGTCAAAAACGAATGCATTGGTCTGTCCGACCTCTACACCGCGAAACACCATCCGTTTATCCGATTGCACTGTGGCATCGGCAATTGCAGGATTGGTAATAAAAATGTCTGCTGCGGCCCGATCAAATTCAACAATCGTTGATTTGTTCAACCCAAGCACAATTTTCTTGGAGACATTCGCATCACCAGCTTCGGTAATCTTGACGTCCAAAAGGTTTTGCGCATGAGCAGCCGGGGCAGCAAAGCTAAACCCTGCCAGTATTGCAGCAATCGTCAAATAAGAAGATTTTTTCAATATCACTTTACTCTCCCCCAGCCGTGTTGGCTGCACTCGCGCGACCGTTTTTGTAAATCGTAACGACACCAGTTTGGCTTGGCCCAGACAGGACCGCCTCTGCATTAGACGTCACAATGTCTCCATGAAGCGCGGCGTCCGCCATGCTCCGTAGTGAAAGAGATAGCCGGCCAGAGCGCTCTGCTAATGCCAGCAATTCGACATCGCCAGGTCCAAGCTCCAGCGTGGCTGTCGCGCCAATCGCCGTCGTGCTTTCCGCCTCGACGCTAATGCCTTGGTCGATCGCGAGCACACGGACATTCTCTAGAACCGTAACACTCTGGATCACATCTTCGATGCTATCTGCCGTTCGCACTTCGACCTCTTGGGTCAGTACGACATCAACGCGATCATCTGGTAGAATAAAGCCGCCTGAAGCGCTTTCCTCAGAAATTTCGATCGCCACCGCGCGCATCCCTGGGGATAAAAGCGCCGCCATGATCCCGGTTTCGCCGCGCGCGACAATCTTCTGAGGAAGCAATGCTTCATTCTCGAAAATCGGTTGGCGAACGACTGTGCCGGAGAAATCTTCAATCGCATCAGGCTGAATATCCTGCGAGATCTGATTAAGTTGAACAATATCTTCTGGCCATTCAACCCAACCCAAATCTGATTCGCTAAGCGTCTCGCCCACTCTTAAGTCGCGTAAGGCAACAAGCACATTCGTCGTCTCGACCTCAACTGGCGCTACGATCTGGGTTACTTGTTGCTGAGCGGCATTATCCGAAAGGACGCCACGCGCCAATATTACGGCGGCAAAAGCTGCAGCTAGTCCAATAAGAATGACGATTATTTTTCCTGGAGACACGGCGTGGCCCTCCTAAATGCGTTGTACTCTGGCCGAAACTGGACCATTCAAGGTTTAAATTTGCACAAGTTTTCTAAGGCATCGTTAATAAATCCCATTCAAGAGGTTAACGAAGTCAATTAAGAGCGGAGAGCTAGCGGCTGCAAAAAGCCCCCCGCCGCCAATGGCCACGCCATAAGGAATACCATTTTCTTGATTTAATATTTTTTGAGCGAAGCTTGGCGCAACATGGCTAGGCAACATGCGTCTGGCAGAAATGACGATCAGACTTAAAAGCCCGCCCAGCATGGCCATGCCGAAAACAAATTGAAGCGCGCCAGTTGGGCCAACCCATAGGATAACGCCCGGGATCATTTTTGCGTCCCCGCCTCCGAAAAGGCGAAAAGAGAAAAGACCAAATGAGACAATGAGCGCGATTGCACCAGCGATAATGTGAGCGCCGGCTGTCTGCCATCCGATTTGCGCTGCAAAGGCTGCTGGCACAAACACAATGAGAAAAGAAAGGTTCAACCAGTTTGGAATGGTGAAAGTGACCGTATCTTTAAGCGCTGCAAATATGCAAAGGCAAAAAAAGATGAGTGCAAAAACTACAGACATATCTATCAAACTCCAACTCTACTAAGTCAGAAGCTCGCAGAAAGGT
>CAZXTI010000005.1:14370-19995 GCA_964643565.1 uncultured Hyphomonas sp.
TACAGACATATCTATCAAACTCCAACTCTACTAAGTCAGAAGCTCGCAGAAAGGTCTGAAGAAAAGCTTACACAAAGAAGAAACCGCCCGACTTGCGTCGAGCGGTTCCCTGTAGTGCTATTGCTAGTACGCTAAAATTAAGCGTTACCGTCAGCAATACCGTCAGATACGGTTTGGAAAGCAGTAGCTGATCCTGTACCGATTGTAGTAACGGCGCCAATAATGGCAACAGCGATCAGAGCGGCAATAAGACCGTACTCAATAGCTGTGGCACCTGATTCGTCTTTAAGAAAGCGAGCAAAAAGTTGCATTGGAAACTCCCATCATGCATTATGGTTAAAGTCCCGAATGAATTATTTCTGTTTCCGGAACAAAATCAATTTAGCAAATCAATCTAAATTCCAAGTGAATCGAATCAGATAATTTCTGAATGATTCGGAAGGATTTGTTTACCAAGATAAAATCCGTAAACGCCCTAATACAATAGAGCCAACCTCGTGCTTTATGTATAGAGAAAGACACTCTTTATATATATAGGGAATCTCACAGGCAGAAATTCCGCACCCTCCCCTGCCTTGCGCCAGGCATAAGAGAAAAGAAAAAACCGTTAAACTCGCCCACAGCGCATTTATTAGGGAAGGATCAACCTTATTGCGCCAAGATTAAGACTGAAAATGACTCAAAGGTACGGTTCCTATGCATAAATTATTGAAATTTGCCCTTATCAGTGCAGCCACATTCACTGTCGCTAGCAGCGCTTTCGCGCAAGAGTTCCATGTTGAGACAAACAAGACCAAGCAATTAAAGCTCAGAGGCAGTGCGTCCAGCGTGGTGATCGGCAACCCGCGCATTGCCGATATTGCTGTCCACGATCAAAACCTCATCTTTATTACAGGCCGGTCAAGCGGAACAACAAACCTGTTAATCTTCAATTCTGATGGACATCAGATCTATGCAAGCGATATCGTTGTCGCAGCTGACACCTCTACCCAAATAGCAATTAATCGCGGCGGCGCGCGCAATACATATAATTGTGCGCCAAGATGCGAAGCTGCCGCTGTTGTCGGAGATGCCGCTGACTATTTCAACAATGTCATTGCTCAAAACGAAACACTTCTGACACAAGGTGAAGACGCAAGCTAAAGCGCTTCAACACTAAAAATAAACCAAAAAAGCGCCGAACCATCCAAGGTTCGGCGCTTTTCGTTTAAATTTCACCTATTTTATTCTCTCATTAGAAATACTATTCTGGCATGTTCCGTGCACGGCGCAAGGTGCGGAGACATTAGAACCATGGCAAACAAAACGACAACTTATTCGCTTTCACAGCGTTGGAAGGCCCGATACAATGAATGGGTAGAGGACAATCGCGGTGCAACTGCGATGGAATTTGCATTTATTGCTGGCCCATTCTTCTTCATGATTTTCGGCCTTTTAGAGCTGTCCCTCGTCTTTATTGTTAGCACGACCTTAGAGCACGGCGTCAATGAAGCCTCACGGCAAATCCGTACAGGGAATCTCCAGACTGCCAATGGAACACAAGCCCAGTTTGAAGCGGCCGTCTGCGATGAATTGTTTGGTTTGCTAGACTGCGACGCAAACCTATTCATCGATGTGCGCGAATTTGACGACTTTGGCAGCTCGAACCGCCCGACAGCCATTGATGGAGATGGTAATTTCGCGCCTAACTTCCAGTTTAGTCCTGGCCAACGGTCTTCAATCGTCGTTGTGCGCGCCTTTTATGAGTGGGACTTAATCACGCCATTTGTCAGCGCCCCGCTTTCCAACCTGTCAAATGGTAACCTTCTTATCCAATCGAGTATCGCTTTCAAAAACGAGCCATTCTCATAAGGCACCGACATTCAAGCCACAAAAAACAACCCTATTTTCGAGTGATAGTATTATGAGCCTGATCAAGTTTAAAAAAATCCTGGATCGTTTTTCCTTACGCGGCCTAAAAAACTTTAGGAAAAACACCGAGGGTGTCTCGGCCATTGAATTTGCAATCGTCGCACCTGTTATGGTCTTCATTTACTTTGGCGGCATGGAGCTGTCCTTGCTCATGCAAGCTGATCGCCGCATTACAACCGTTGCCGCAACGATCGGTGACCTCGCCTCGCGGGAAGTCGTGCTGAATAATAGCGATATCGACGACATCTTCGCTGCTTCACGCATCTTGATAATTCCGCTGGATCCGAGTGTTGCGCGTCTGCGGGTGACCAACCTTATCGCAGATAGTAATGGCAATGTTGAAGTTGACTGGAGCGATGCATCAGACAATTACACGCCGCGATCTGTCGGATCTACCTTCACAAACATCCCCGAGGGCGTGATTGAAGAGAATGGTTCCGTGATTATGGCGGAAGTAGAATATACATATCAGTCGGAACTCGACTATCTTCCAAGCGCACGCCAAACACTGCGCGATCGTTTCTTCCTGCGCCCGCGCCGCACCAACATTATCGTCCGTGAAAATAGCAATTAGGCTTTAGCGGACCACAAAAATCTAATCGCCTGAATAATCCGGCCATGTGAGAACATCACATGGTCGGATTTTCTTTGAGATGCTCAGGTGTCTTGTCCGCCTTTACACCAAGAATGATCCACAATCCGGCGACAAATAAAAGCCCGAGCCCGCTCATCCCGATACGCGGGTCTCCGGTCAGCCATGTCACCAGTCCAACAATAAGCGGCGCAACCCAAATCGTCACGCTGCCCGCCATCGCATAGAACCCGAAAAAGCGGCCAATCTCCTTGGGCGGCGCAATGTGCAATAGCATATACCGGCTAGACGTAATGCACGCCCCCAGAGACAAAGCCGCTGGAATAATCATCAGGAAATAAACAAGGTCTGTCAGCGTCGGGAACAATTGCCCCTCCATGACAATATGATCGGACGGTATCAAGCCGAAAAAGAGGTGGGTCTTGGTAATCGATAGCTGTATAAAGAGCACCGTTATCAGCAGCGATAATTCAATAATAATCGATTTCTTGGGGCCGATCCGCTGATCGACATAGCCTGCGATCAAGGCGCCAATCACCGCGCACACCCCGCCAACCACATTGTAAATCCCGATCTGGCTAGCGCTCCACCCCAGAAACACACCGACATAAACTGACCCAAGAGTCAGCAAAGCACCAATGCCATCGGCATAAATCATCCGCCCAAGCAAATATCGCATAACATTCGGGTTCAGCCGGAAGAGATCAGACACATATGTATAGGCTTGGCGTACAACGCCAATAGGCTTGCCCGCATCATCATATTCCTTGGCAAAGACAGCTTTGGCCGCCTTGCGCCAACCCCGATCAGGCGTCTTCTCGATATCCGGCATCAAAAGAAAGAACGGGATCACAAACACAACAAACCAGAGCGCCACGATTGGCCCCATAATGCGAAGGTTCTGCGATTTGTCGGTCGCAATATCAACAAGCGGCCCGCCCTCGCCTGCAAGCAATACCGTAATCGCAAGCACGAGCGACAGCCCGGCAAAATTCCCCATCGCCAATCCATTACCAGAGATCACAGGAAGCGATTTGGGCTGGCCGGCCATTGGCAGCATCGCATTGTGGAAGATCTCCAAAATCGCGTAAATAATATAGCCCGTCGCCATCAAGACGACACCTAGCCATATTGCGCCCGGTGCCCCCGGCACAACAAACCAGAGGCAGGCAGTGGTGAGCGCCAGGCCGAAAACCGACGCAATCAAGGGCGGCTTCAGATACCCGCCCCGGTCAATCATACTGCCAAGCAGAGGCGCGCAAAATGCCATAATAAATCCGGCTGCCGCAATCATGAATGACACAACCGTCTGGCCGTTTGCTTGCAAAGCATCAAGCGCCTCCGGGCTCAACACCTCGCCGGGGCCAAGCGCGGCCCGCGCTTCAGCAATGCCGGGCGCAGCAACCACTTGTTTGGCAAAAAAGGGCGCAAAAAGGCTGATGACGATAACATTGTAATACGGGTTGCGCGCAAACTCGAAGATGCCCCAACCCAGCCCCTTCTTTCCAAAGGCGCCGCCCGTGGCTGGCTCATATTCAGTGTCATCTATATCAGGAACCGCACCGCTCATACATTCATCTCCACTACCTGTTCGCAAAGCGCGCGCAGCTTTCTCCACTCAGGCTTATATGGTTGCCTCATGAAAGCCAACTTGTCAGTTTGTTTCCGCAGCGTCCATGGCGAGAATAATCTGGGCATAACCTTCAACCATCCGCCCGATATTCTCTACCGACAAACGCTCATTGGTGCCGTGAAAACCAGCCACCTCAGCCATCGAGACATAGCTTGGCTGGAACCGGTACACATTATCGGAGATTTTGCTCGCGAAGCGTGCATCCGTGCCGCCAAGCACGAGCGCCGGGCCAACCGCAATATCACCGCCCCCAACGTGCGAAGCAACCGCCGACAGAACCGCAAATGGCGTATTATCAGACGGCGAAACCGGCGAAGCTTCAGATCCAATACCGCCGCCATTTATGACAATTTCCAACCCGGCAATTTTCCGCGTCACAGCTTCAACATGCGCCATCACATCCTCAGCCGTATCATTTGGATGTAGCCGGAAATTGACCACAGCCGTTGCACGCTGCGGCAAGACATTCTCCTTCACAGACCCTTCCAACATTGTCGGCGCAGTGGTCGTGCGGATCATCGCATTGGCCCCGCCCTCCGCGCTCATTTGACTTTCCACCATACCGCCAAACAGCCACATATTCGCCAGCGCCATCCGATTGACAAATCCCATATCCGCTGCCGCAGCGCGGAACAGGTCTGAGACAGGCGGCTTGGTAAAGTCAGCCTTCATCTGGTGTTCTTCCAGCGCCACAATTGCCCGCGCCAATCGAACATTCGCGCTATCAGGCGGCGGCGTGGATGAATGCCCGCCCTCAGCATGCGCGGTAATCCGCAGCGTGACATAGCCCTTTTCCGAGACGCCAATAAACCCAAACGGTTTGCCCGTAAGCGGACTATCCTTAATCACAAAGAAGCCCTCATCCAGCACTATCTCTGCGCGCACACCGCGATCATGCAGCAGCTGGAACATAGCCTGGGCACCGCTGCCGGAGACTTCCTCATCATGACCAAACATAAGATACACAGTGCGTTTTGGCCTGAACCGTGATTGAGCGAGCGCCTCGCACGCCTCCAGAATGGCCACAAGCGAGCCCTTATCATCCAGCGCGCCGCGCCCGTAGATCATCCCGTTTTTGATCTCACCTGAAAACGGCTCTGCCTCCCAGTCATCCAGCGTTCCAAAATTCACCGGCACAACATCCTGATGCGCCATCAAGATGATCGGATCGAGCGAAGCATCGCTACCCGTCCACTCATAAAGCAAGGAATACTCAGCCACCTCATACCGCTTCATCGCGGCGTGAACCCCTGGATAAGCCGTTGACATCCAGACGTGCAAATCTTCCCACGGCCCGCCTGCCCCCGGTCCTGGATCACCCGCTTTCAGCGTTATCGTTCGCGCCTGTATGGCTTCGCTTAAATGGCGGGCTGCCTTATCAACATTAAATGCAGGCGCCTCAGGCAAAGCGATCTCATCTGCGCTATGATCCGCCGCGCCATATGTCAGTGTGCGAAACACAACAACCAGTGCGCACACAACCAGCCCC
>CAZXTI010000006.1:0-19179 GCA_964643565.1 uncultured Hyphomonas sp.
CTTATGGGCAGGGAGGATTGTCCATAAGTTACATGGATCATTGTACGCAGTTTAACGCGAGGGGGAAGCAACCATGAAGGTTGCTCTTGTTCATTACTGGCTCACAAAAATGCGCGGCGGGGAGCATGTCCTCGAAGCGCTTTGTGAGATGTTCCCTGAGGCGGATATATATACACATGTCTATGACGAAGGTGCCGTAAGCGATACAATTCGTCAGCATAAGGTTCAGACGACATTTATTTCCAAACTGCCATTTTCAAAATCACAATATCAAAAATATCTTCCCTTTATGCCGCGTGCTTTGGAGGAGCTGGATTTAACCGAATATGATCTGATAATCTCTTCTGAGTCTGGTCCGGCTAAGGGGATTATTCCGCGCCCGGGTGCTTTCCATTTGTGTTATTGTCACTCGCCCATGCGGTATTTGTGGGATCATTATCACTCTTATCGGTCCAGCTCCGGGTTCCTTGCGCGTGCGGCCTTTCCGCATATTGCGCACCGTTTGCGCCAATGGGACGCGACCGGTGCGATGCGTGTTGATCAGTTTGTCGCAAACTCGGCTTTTATCGCGCAGCGCATTAAGTCCTATTATCGACGCTCAGCCGAAGTCGTCGCGCCGCCGGTAAACACAAAGGCGTTCTCTGAATCGCGCCAAGCACCGGAAGCGTTTTATCTGGCCGCTGGCGAGTTCGTTGCCTACAAGAAATTTGATGTTGCGGTTGAAGCTTTCAATCGATTGGGAAAGCGGCTTGTCGTGATCGGCGCCGGGGAAGAAGAAGCCAAATTGAAGGCGATGGCGAAGCCGAATATTGAATTTCTGGGACGCGTCGATTTTGAAACGTTGAAATCCAATTTTGCCAGATGTCAGGCGCTTGTTTTTCCGGGTGAGGAAGATTTTGGTATGATCCCGGTTGAGGTCATGGCAACGGGACGCCCTGTGATTGCTTTGGGGCGCGGGGGTGCTTTAGACAGTGTTGTCGATGGTAAAACCGGCGTGCATTTTGATGACCCTTCGGTGGAGGGGCTGATATCCGGGGTCGAACGGTTCGAAGAGATGGCCTTTGATTCTGATCTTATTCAGGCCCACTCAGAGACATTCAATCGCGCAACTTTCAAGCGCCGCATTTCTGAGATACTTCAAGAGAATGGTGTCTCGGTTTAGCTGGCTTTAAAGCGCGGTTGTTTTCAGGCTATTGCTCACTATCGGCGCGTAACCCGATTTCCTGTGGCCGGATTTTCGTGCCGACGCGCCTTTGATATGTCAGGAACGGAATATTTGCAGCCTCGGCTTTGAGGCGAAGTGTACGCAGATATTCATAATCGAGATGCCACCATCTGAGGACATCTGCGCCCTCAAACACGGCAAGGCGAATATCTTCAGGAACATCATTCCAAGAGGCGAGCACGTATTCCAGGCGCCATTTGATTAGCGTGCGATCGCAGAGGCGGCACAGCCGGATGGAGGTGCGCAATGCTTCGGCGGCCTGGTTATCCAATTGGCCTGATATGCGCGTTTTCAAATAGGAGTAGTTCGCCCAAGCAAAGGCATCTTCGGGGTCTTTTTTGAGCGCTGCTTCTATGAGTTTTATATTTTCCGCATCGAATTTGTCTGTGATGTGGAGGACTTCTTCGGCGAGCGCGAATAAATATTGCGGATGTGCTTGGGCTGGGGCGCCCCGTGCTTTCTCATGCGCCGTTATGAGCTTGTCTTCTGGCATATCGGGAAGCGAATTGATCGCCGCGGCGCTTGTGTAAAGGGGCACGGAGACAATGAGACAAGCAAGCAATGTGACGCCAGCAAGAATTAAACGCAGTTTATGCGTGGGATATTGCTTATATTTGCCTAAATCCACCCGCCATTCCCCCGAATTACAGCGCTGCCCCTGAATAATACTAGCAAAGATGTTGAGCGACTGGAAGTAATGCTTGTGACAAAAACCCCGCAAACAATAAGCATCAGGCGAATTATTTATAATAAACCTTGGTGTTAGATTTCCCATTCATGTATTCTTGAGACTAATTTGTTATTCAGAATATGGGTTTTGGGACAGTTTAATTAGGGGACAATCAAAGTGTTTCGCGCGTTAGAATTCACCAAACAGGCTCTCAGAAGCGGTTGGCAGTCTTTCGTGCGACGCGTGGGACCGCATGTTCCTGAATATGTGAAAACGAAAACAACGGACATTTTGAGGGTTTTGCGCCCGGCGAGGGTCACCCCTGATGCTTTGGATGCAAGCACTGAAGAGGATGTTGGGTCCGAGCCTGAAACGATCAGATATACAACTGAACCGCTTGATGAAAACTTGTGTATTTATGCCATTGGTGATGTGCATGGGCGCGCCGATTTGCTCGACAAGCTCTTAGAACTTATCGAAACAGACGCTGAGCCTTGGGAGGGGAAGGTCCACCTCATTTTTCTTGGCGATTATGTTGATCGGGGATTGGAGTCGCGCCGGGTGATCGAGACGCTAATCGGCCTGCAATCAGTAGATTGTGAGACGACGTTTTTAAAAGGCAATCATGAAGAAGCGCTGCTGTCTTTTTTAAACGACTATAAGCGGGGGCCTGTTTGGGCAAATTATGGCGGACGCGAAACGCTTGTATCTTATGGTGTTCGCCCGCCGCGAAGTCTGGCGGTGAGTGATGACTGGCAACGGGCGCACGAAGATTTTCGGCAAGCTCTGCCAAACGAACATGAATTGTTTTTGAAGTCTTTGGAAACAAGTCGGCGCGTTGGTCCGTTTGGGTTCGTGCATGCCGGGGTGCGTCCGGGGGTGCCATTTGATCAACAGAATGACCGGGACAAATTGTGGATTCGCGATACGTTTTTAAAGGCGAAAGCACCAGAAGATTTGATGATCGTGCATGGCCATACGCCGACAGATGCACCATATGCTGACCAGCGCCGGATAGGAATTGATACCGGAGCCTATTTCACTGGGCGCTTATCTGCTGTAAGGATAATTGGAGGGGAATACAGCTTTATAAGCACTCGGTTATAATTCGAAGGGGGAGCGATGCTTCGCACGATAAATATTTTAGGAATAATACTGTCGGTACTTTTATTGGTTGGGTGCGAAAGCGTTGGCCCGCTGACGGGGCAAACCAACACAAGTGAACCGGCCGCTGCGCCAGCTCCGGATCGCGGCGAGTATCGGTTTGGAATTGCAGACCAGCTTCGCGTTACGATTTTCGGCGAGCCTGAATTGTCCGGTGAGTTCATTATCGACGGGCAGGGACGTGTCTCGATGCCATTGATCGGCGAGGTGCCAGCATTGGGGCAAACGCTGCGCTCATTTCAGGCTGACGTCCAGGCGCGCTACGCCAATGGATATCTTCGCGAACCAAGCTTGAGCGTGGAAGTGCTCAATTTCAGGCCTTTTTATATCCTTGGGGAAGTAAATCGCCCTGGGGAGTACCCTTATGGAAACGGCCTGACAGTATTGAATGCGATTGCAACGGCCGAAGGATATACATATCGGGCCAATAAGCGGGTTGTTTTGATTAAAAGCGCCGATGAAGCTGAAGAGCGGCGTGTCGATTTAACACCAACGCTAAGAATTTATCCGGGGGATACGATTCGTGTCCTTGAGCGTTTATTTTAAATCTGGTAACGAGTTAATAGCCGTTAATTATTTTCGGTTTGGGGAATAGGTGGGGATTATATGATGAATAGAATAATTAGATTCGGATTCGGTATTTGTATTTCCGTTTCATTGTGCGGGGCGAGCTTGGCGCAAACGAGCGCGCCGTCAGACGTGGCAGAGGCTAAGTCTTCGGTTGTGCAATTCGAAAATGCGATTTCTCAACCCGAGATATCTTCGACACTCGCTTGGAACATCGCGGCCTATGTGCCCTGCGACCGCGGGGATAGAATGAAAGCGGGCATCCTGAAGGAAGTTACGGCTGCTGAAGCTGACTTTGATCAGACCATGGCGGCAATGAAACAGCTGACAAGGGAGGAGTTCGTCTGCGGGCGTATTAAGGCGTATGCGAACGAGGCGGTGACCCTGGCATCGGCTAATCCAGCAGAAGCCCGCTCATTGTTTGGTTTGGAAGCGTCCCTTGATGATGAAGTTCTGGTCGCTGACGCATCGATTGGTGATACGCCGGTAGAAAAACCGATTATATCCCAAGCGAGCGTTTCGCAGGTAAATGCAGTTGTTGGAGGCGGCGGGATCGCGCTGCCTACTCCGCCGCGCAGTACGACACAGTCGACAACCTCGGATTATTAATTTTCGAGGATAGATAAGCCTATTGGTTCCATCGCCCCCCGGATGGCCACAAACTGGTATTTGGGTTGCATGGGGAAGGCATTGGGACATTTCGTTTCCAGGTGGGGACCTAAATGACACACTTGAAGTGGTTTAAAGTCGCGGTTTTGTTAACAGTCACATGTGGCTGTGTCCCCTTTGGCGTGGCGCAAGAGGAAAATCTATTCGCACGCGACAGATATGTCAGCGTCACCGAGCGAGAACAACCTGCATACGACCCACAGCCGATCAGGCTCGGTGTTTTTGATATCAGACCGGAATTGGCGACAGGGATCGGCTTCACCTCTAATCTGTTCTTTGAGCCGTCAAATGGGGAAGGTGACGGGTTTGTACAGATCCGGCCGAGCGTGACGGGTGAGACGACATGGTCACGTAATCAGCTGGGGTTTGATGTGAACCTCAACTATAATGAGTTTTTCAGCAATTCCTCTGAAACGGTTACCAATTTCAATACACGCGGGTTCGGGCGTTTGGATATTGGGTCCAATACGGAAATTACGGCGGCGGTCTTTGGCGGCATTCAGAATGAGGCGCGCTCTTCATCTGCTGCTGCGGCGGCGGCTGTTGAGCCCATCAGGATTGTACGCTACGGCGCAGAGCTTGCCGGCCAGCACCAAACCGGTCGCTTGCGTTTGGGCGCGGGGGTTAGCGCGACGCAGTCCAATTTCGAAGATGTCGAATTGCTTGGCGGCGGCGAGCTGGATCAGGATTTCAGGGATCGACTGGAAATTGTTGCAAGTGGACGCGCCGCATGGGCGCTGCAACGTGATTTAGCGGTTGTCGGGCGCGTAACTTACACGGACCGCAATGCGAGTAGCCCCACGGTCTTGTCGCCGCTGGATCGCGATTCTAATGGTGTTGCTGTCGAGGTTGGCGCCAATTTCGAATTGCCCGTTTTACTGCGCGGCGAGGTGACGGTCGGGTATCAGTCCTTTGATTTTTCTGCCGATGAATTTGGTTCAATTGATGGCGTGGCTGTGAATGCGAACTTGCAATGGTTCCCCACGCAATTGACAACTGTGTCTGCCGAGGTTGGCCGCGAGGTTATCGATCCGGGGCTTAATGCTTCGGCTGGCGCGTTTCGTACGGGGGTACGGTTCGGGGTTGATCATGAGTTGCGGCGAAACATTCTATTGCGGATGCGCGCTGGATTTTCCCGCGCAGATTTCGAAGCCATTGACCGAGAAGATGATCTCTACACGGTAGGGGTCGGTGCGCTTTGGAAGATTAACCGGCGCGTATACCTCGATAGCAATTACACTTATACAGATCAGGACTCCGATATTCAGCCTTTCTCGGAAAATCGACTTCTGTTCTCCCTACGCCTTTTCCTTTAATGTTGTCAGTATAGTGCGGAATTTTAGAAAGTTCGAAACGTGAATCAGCAATATCCAATAGAACCCCAGATGATGGCGCAAATGGCCTATTATTCTGGTGCGGGCGTCGAGGATCGGATTACCGATCCGAAACAGGTATTGCGCATTTTTCGGCGCAGGCTGCCGATATTCATCCTGACGATGCTGACCGTATTTATACTCGTTGCGCTCTATACGTTTAAAGCAACGCCGATTTATTCCAGTCAGGCCTCTGTCATTATTGATCGACGTGAAACAAATGTTGTTGATCTTGGATCTGTTTTGTCTGGTCTGCCAGCGGACTCCGCGATTGTTGATACAGAGGTTGAAATCATTCGGTCCCGGTCCTTGCTTGGCAAAGTGGTTGATAAGCTGGAACTGGTAAACGTGCCTGAGTTTAACGGCCGGTTGCGCCCGATTGGGGCAGTTGATCAGTTTAAGGGGAAAGTAAAGGGCTGGCTGGGCTTGTCGCACGCGCCGCCTCAAGAGGTGAGCAATCTTAGCGAAGAAGAGCGGGATATTCGCCGCACCGAGCGGATCAGAAACTCGGTTATCAGTGCTGTCCTGCAAAACATCACAGCGCGGCGTATCGGGCAGACCTATAATATTGGAATTAATGTTACCAGCGAGAACCCCGACCGCGCCGCGGCGATTGCAAACGCGATTGCGGATCAATATTTGGTGGAGCAGCTGGACGCGAAATTTGATGCGACCCGACGCGCAAACACATGGCTGGAAACGCGGTTGGCCGATTTGCGCGAAGATGTGAATTTGGCTGAGAGTCAGGTTGAAGCCTTCCGCGCAGCATCAGGGCTTTTGCGAGCCGGGCAGGGAACGCTGAACGAGCAAAAGCTCTCTGAATTGTCTGGTCAGCTTATTATTGAGCGTTCTCAATTGGCTGAGGCGCAGGCCCGCCTTAGCTCGGTAGAGGATTTAAGAAGCCAGGGACAATCGGCGGAGATTAGCGGCGAGGCGTTGCGCTCCAATGTGATTACCAATCTTAGACGCCAACAGGCAGAGATTAATCGCGAACGCGCCGACCTTGAAAACAGATATGGTCCACTGCATCCGGAAATGCAGCGTATCAATTTTGAAGAAGAGAATATTTCGCGCGAGATACAGCTTGAGATCGGGCGTCTGGTAAATAACCTTGAGCGCGAAGTGTCTATTGCGCGCGAGAAAGTTCAAACGCTTGAGCGCGGATTAAGGGAGCAGGAAGGCACGCTGGTTGCCAATAATAGATCCTCGGTTCGGCTGCGCGAATTGGAACGCAATGCTGATGCGAACCGCACGATTTATGAGGCGTTCCTAGCGCGCTTTAAGGAAACCGATGAGTCCGAAGGCTTGGTGGAACCTGATGCGCGGGTTCTGTCCGCAGCGGTTGTTCCGCGTGTTTCGATTTTTCCGAAAACAAATTTGAACTTGGCGATTGGCTTCTTGTTGGGGGGGATACTGGGAATTGTCGCTGTGATTATATCTGAAGCCTTAAACAGCCAGATCAGCAGCGGCGACGATATAGAAGGTGCGTTCAAGCTGCCTTTCCTCGGGAATTTCCCGCGCTTGTCAGGCGCCGCACGCAAAGACCCAGCAGCTTATTTGTTGGCAAACCCGATGTCGAATTATGCGGAGTCCTTCAGGAATTTGCGGGCCTCTATCATTTTTGCCGAGGTCGATGAAGCGACAAAGACGGTTGCCATAACGTCCTCACAGCCGGATGAAGGTAAAACGACGATCACCTATGGGCTTGGGCGAATGTCTTCCCTGTCCGGATCAAAGACGCTGATTATTGATGGCGACTTCAGGCGCAAGCAATTGTCGGAAGTGGCTTTGGATGAAGCGTCTGAATTTGGCTTTTTGGAGCTTTTGTTTGGTGAGTGTGCATTGGAGGATGCTGTCACGGTTGATGAGACAACCGGGTTGCATATCCTGCCGCTGACGCCTGACAGATATACGCCGCGCGATGTCTTCGGGTCGAATGCATTTGATCAACTTCTCGCAGATCTTCAGACGGTTTATGATCTGATCATCATTGATACTGGCCCGCTCTTGCTTCTGGCGGAAACGCGGGTTCTGACAAGCAAGGTCGATCAGGTTGTGGTCGTGTCCCGCTGGCTGAGAACGAATAGAGCTGCGCTCAAGCATACGGTTTCTATCTTGCGAGAGTTCCGCGCGAATATTGCAGGTGTGCTGATTAATCAGGTGGATGTGAGCAAGTATCATCGCCAAGGTTATGGGCACTCTGGCTATGATGCTTATGAGAAGTATTACAAGAAGAACGCATAAGGCGCGCAAATAGGCCATGGACGCTCAGGATCGATCTGGAAATGGTGGGCGTGCTAAGCTGCCCCATGACCTCATTCCTGATGAGGGCTCGAAATTAGGCGTGTTGCCCGCACCAGTTTTTCGCAATTTGCGGATGGCGTATCGCAGGCTCTCCTATGCGACGAACCGGAAACGCTCGCCTTTTGATGTCTATGATCATGGCAAGATAATTTTCATCCATATCCCGAAGAATGCGGGCAGTTTTCTCAATAACAAGCTTTATTCGCGCTATGACGGCGATCCGACGGCGGCGATTGCGCATCACTCAGCACAATATTTGCGCCGCTTAAACGCGCGCAAATTCAAGCATTATCCAAAGTTCGCAATTTTGCGGAACCCGGCGGCGCGGCTGAAGTCCGCATTTAATTATGTGAAGTTTAAATCGCCCTTTGAGGCGGACCAGAATTTTGCGCGCGATGTGTTCTCAGACACTGATGATTTCGATACTTTCCTTGAGCGGGCCCAAGATGCGGCGTTTTTCTCCAAGCTGACATTGCCGCATTTTAAGCCTCAGCGGGAATATATTTGCGACCGTGATGGGCGCATCCTTGTCGATGTGTTGCTGACGTTTGAGAATATGGCGGAAGGGTTTGCCGCACTGCAAAACCACGTCTCCATCGCATTGCCCGATATTGAAATTAGAGACACGCAGCATTCTGATGTTTCTGAGGCTGGGGCATTGGAAATCGTTGAGGCGCTTTATCCGGATGATTTTGCGCTTTGGCGAGATGTTCAGGCGCGCGCGAATTCGGTCTGGAAGGTTTAGCCCACGCGCTATCTATAGAAGAGATTCAGGCCGCCGCCGACAATGCTTACCAAGATGGATTCCAATACGGGAAGATCTTTGCTTCCGACGCGCTTGGGCTTGATGACGATATCCTCGCTGCTGAAGCGATCCGGGTTTCCATTGAGTGAGTGATAGGCATTGCGAGGCTTAACGCTATTGTCAGAGAGCCAGGCAACGCCGTCGACCACGCCGGGGGCGATCGGGTCTAATACGTCTTTCAAGGTTGCCTTCGGGGCTTGCGCGAACGTCTGATAGTTCAAACGCCGAAGCGGATGCTTCTTTTTCAACATGCGGGCGGACTGCTCAGCTCTCCACCAGTCCATCGCGGCATAGGGTATGCTTGGCTTTAGCATGGGCTTTCCGGTTGCCGGTTGGAATTTCGGTTTTCGCCAAGAAGCGATCACATCGCGTGCATTGCGATAGGAATGAAGGTGGGAAATATCGAGGCCCGTCGACAGGATCCATCCGCGCGGGCCGCTCTTTGAGCTGTCAACGATGGTCGAACATCCGCTGACCTCAGAGATCGCGGTGAACAGGTCTTTCTGGATCGATAAAAATTCGCGGATGCCGGGATCGTTCGCGACGCGCTCAAGGTTAAACCGATTGCGAATAAGGAATTTGTTGCGGACGATTGACCATTCCAGTTCTTTCAGTTTTTCCATGCGGGTGTCGCCCAGGCGCGCACGCTCTAAGACGTCCGTCCAGAAGGTGCAGTCTGGCAGAAATTCGCCGCACGAGCATCGCAGGGTTTGCCATGGCAGGCGCCACATGGCGTGCAACTCTCCAACGCCGCAAACGTCCGGGTTCGAGTTTAGGACACGCTCCAAAAGGGTCGATCCACTTCGTCCAGATCCAATTATGTAAATGATTTTCATCGGCAGTTTCAGGCGGAGAGGCCCATCTTTTTTCTAGAAGTTTTAACGATCAAGACTGACGCTCGGTCAGTTTCTCATTGGCCCGTCGATAGACCATGTCGACAATGTCGTCTTGCGACTTACCTTTTAAATCGATGCTTGTGGCGAGTTTTGCGGCCTTGGCGATTGTTTTGAGGTCGCCAAGCGGTAGTGCAAGGAGCTGGGCGCGTACCTCCAATTCGGAATGGGCTGCGACTAGCTCAATCGGGTTGATGAGATTAGGCGCGTGCTTGCCCTCAAAAACGACCTTTGCGCCGAGGGCTTTGACCATGCGATAGGCAAGCTCAGGATTGCTGTGAAGCTCGTATCTCAATAGGTCGAGGACGCGGTCGATGGCGTCTTCAACGCGCATCGTGTCGGGGGCTTCATTGGTGTCATTGTTCGTCATTTTAGGGATGGTCCTATTGATGAGGTTGAGCGGGCATGGGGTCTGCTGCGGGTGCGGGCGGGACGAATATGGTTCTGGTCTGCTCACATGCGATTGCAATGCCGGCAAGCGAGAAGAAAATCAGCCCTTGATCGACGGTGGTTGAGGATACGGATGAGGCTAGAATTTTCGCAAGCATTCCACTGCGCGCAGCGGCGGCCAGATGTGTCGATAGATTGTGAACGCGGCCAGCGGGCCCGATTTGCGGCTTGGATTTGAAGATGCCGTAAAAGAACAAGGCAAACAAAACTGTGCCGATGATGCCAACACTTCCCACCAAGCCGCTGATAAAGCCTGAGCCACGCACACTGCCAAGGCCAGCGCCGAGGCCCCATGTTTCAAAGAAGTTCGCAAAAGCGCGGTTGCTCCATGCCAGCCGTTCGACGCCGCTATCGGTGGACAATTTGTTGGTGATAGATTCGCTAAAGATGTTCGTGATCGGCTCCAATAAGTCAGGCCGGAAGGCGACGGCCATAACAGCCAGAAGGGCGGCGGCAGGTCCAAGTGAGACGAAAATCGCGCGCCTTGTGATGCTGGCATGGTCGCGTGCAAATGAGCGATCTTCGAGCATCACTGTGCGGCTATAGATGATGGAAAGATAGGCGAACAATGCGACATAGCCCGTGCTGGAAAATGCCAAGGCGATGAAAAATGCTGAACCGATCGACATCCAGCCGGTCCAAAACGGCATGATCCCGCCGCGCCATAATCTGAACATGACGGCAAAGATCGCCACGGTCGGTCCGACAAATGCGGAGGGTTCGGAAAAGGCGCCATTGACGCGCTTAAATCCTAGAAATCTCTGATTAAAGGCCTGTGCAAAATCCGCATTGCGAATGAAGTCCAGAATTTGGGGGAAGCCTAATTGGAAGCTGACCAGATCAATAATCGCAAAACTGATATTGAAGCCAGCCAGCACAACCAGCGCTCTTACGATATGTTTGTGTAATTGGGGGGCGCTTGCCATGGCGGCGATGACCATGAATGCACCGAGATTGCCAATCGCATATATGGATTGATTGATGTTACTGCTGCCAGGCTGTAGCGGGGCTTCAATAATGAAACGGCCGAGGCTTCTGAGCGGGAAGACGCTAATTTGCCCGGCAAAGAGCCGGGGCATAAAAATGGCTGATACGACGGCCCAAATTGTGAACAGCAATAAGAAGAAGCCGGGGCGCGGAAATATGACCGTTTGCAGACTTTGCGCGAGGCCATTTCTTCGGATGATAACCGCAAATGCCAGAAAGCCGAGCGCGAGGTGGCCGGGGGGGATGTTTGCTCCGCCGATAAAGATCGCCGCCGCCGCGCCGAGGTAGCTTGCACAGCAGAAGACAAGGAAGGCCGATTTAAGCGAGTGGAGGAGTGCTCCAGCGCTTAATCCGAATATAATCAAACCTATAAAGGTTATACTCATCCCAAGTGCCCCCGCTGATCGTCTCAGCTCCCCCAATTACTTGTGCAGGCTATTCTTCTGTCAGCGCTCTGTCGAGAGTGCATCTAAAATGTTACGTTGAAAACAGCAGATTAGCCTATGTAAAGTGTGGTTTTGATTGCAAGAAGTGCACCAAATCTAACGGGAATTACTTGCTAATTGGCTGAAAACTTGCACTGAACACTATTCCGGTGGTGAACGTGTCTTTCTTTGGTTGGGGGCAAGATACAGGATCGACGGAATTGTTGGGGACAATTCGAATGAACGAGATGAAAATTGCTGTTGTGATTGCAAGCCTTGGTCGCCCTGATGCGATTGCGGACTTGTTGGAATTGCTTGATGCGCAATCTCGCAAGCCGGATCATATTGTGCTTTCGGTGACGACAGAGGCAGACTTGCCGGCTGGGTATCAGGACCGGGAGCTTGATGTTGTGTTCGGCGAGAAGGGCTTGCCCAGACAACGCAATCGCGGGATGGAGCTGGTTCTGGCTGATTATGATCTTCTCGTCTTTTTCGACGATGATTATATTCCCTCCAAAACTGCGATTGAAGGCATTGTCGATTTCTTCAAGGCGCATGGCGACATTGTTGGCATTAATGGTGTCTTGCTCGCGGATGGGATTAACAGCCCCGGTATTTCCTCTAAAGACGCAAAAGCGCTCGTGAGACAGCATGATAATGGGCCGCGCCCGCCTGCAACTGTTCTGAAGGAGAAGCAGGGGCTTTATGGGTGTAATATGGCTTACCGGATTTCGGCCATAGGGGCTGTGAGATTTGATGAGCAGTTGCCGCTTTATGCTTGGCAGGAAGATATTGATTTTGCCAACCAGCTTTTGCCCCAAGGGCGTCTAGTGGACTCCTCGGCCTTTTATGGTGTGCATCGCGGCGCGAAGGGCGCGCGAACCAGCGGCGTGAAACTTGGCTATTCACAAATTGCCAATCCGGTTTACTTGCTCCGCAAGGGGACAATTCCAAGACGCTTGGCTTACCGGATCATGACGCGGAATTTTATTGCGAACCTCGTTAAGACGCTAAAGCCTGAACCTTGGATTGATCGCTGGGGACGCGTGAAGGGGAATTGGCTGGCCTTGCGGCACTTGATCTCGGGCAAGCTGTCGCCCGATCATATTTTGAAGATTTAAACCCTGTGTGGATGAGCTTGTGACCAAACCGACCGGACCTGAAACAAAACCCCTTGCACCATCAGCGCCGATGGCGCTTGCATTCAATGGCAAATTCCTGTCTGCGCATATGACGGGCGTGCACCGCGTGGCCGATGAATTGCTCTCAGCGATCGATCAACTGGTAAAGCCGGATGATTATCAGATGCGCATTATCAAGCCGAAAGATAGCAAGAGAGAGATGGGGCTAACGCATTTTGATGAAGCGGTTGGCGGGGCGTTGACGTGGCAGTTCTGGGAGCAATTTGAGCTTCCGCGCTTGGCGGGGAAAGACGAGCTATTGGTTAGCTTGTGCAATTTGTCGCCGCTGGCAAAAAAGCGCGCTGTGACGATGATACATGATGCGCAGGTCTATCTGACGCCGCAGTCTTATTCGCGGCCGTTCCTGGCTTGGTATCGGTTCGCGCTGCCGCGTATTGGCCGGAAGAATTTAGCGATTTTGACTGTATCTGACTATTCGCGGCAGCAATTGGTGCGCCACGGCGTTGCGTCCGCTGAAAAGATCCATGTGATCCATAATGGTGTTGATCATATTTTGCGCTCTGACACGGAGCCGGAATTTGTCTCTCACCTTCAATTAGAGCCGCGCAAATATGTCTGCGCGCTGGCCAATACGCAAAAGCACAAGAACATTGAAATCCTGTGTAAGGCCTTTGCGCGCCCGGAGATGGCGGGGATGAAACTCGTCTTGATGGGCGCGAGCGGAAAATCTGACTTTGAGGCTAAGGGCATTGATGTGCCAGACAATGTGATTTTTGCAGGCCGCGTAAGCGATGCGCAAATGCGCTCGCTGATGGAGGCGGCGCTTTGTTTTGCTTGCCCGTCGACAACAGAAGGGTTTGGCTTGCCGCCCTTGGAGAGCATGTTGCTTGGCACGCCAGCGATTTGCGCGCCGATGGGGGCGTTGCCAGAAGTGTGCGGGTCTCATGCGCTTTATGCGGCGCACGACGATGCTGGCGCGTGGGTTGAGGCGATGGGCGCACTAGCGCAAGACAGCGATGATTGGACACGCCGTAGCACAGCCGGGCGCGCGCATGCTGCAACATTCACATGGGCGCGCGCGGCCAAGAAATTGCTTGGTGTGATCGAAACGCTTCGCTGAGGCGCATACGTTTTGGAGTGTGTTTTAAGCCGGGATACTAGTCCTTGAACGTCCAGAACAGGTCTTCATTTAGCAAGCCTCTGTCCTTATGCTGAAGAAGCATTTTTAGGCGTGTATAGGGCGGGGCCTGGAAGACTTCTGGCGTCAAGTTTATCGCTTGGAACATGCGTAGCAATTGTTCAGCGCCATCCTTTGCGGTCCACTTGCACTCAAAGTCCGGCATCAGTCTCTGGATCTTGTCGAAATTGACGCGGTAGGAGCGATTGTCCTGTGATGGTTCGCCGACAATAAGCTCGCAGTCTGGGAAAACATCTGCCACAATTTGCGCGATTTCGATGACGCGATAATTCTGAGCAGTTGAGCCGACATTCATGGCTTGCCCGCCAATCTTGTCAGCGTCGGCGCTGAGTGCGCAATTAATGGCTTGGCACATATCAAGCGCGTGGACGAGTGGTCGCCACGGTGTGCCATCAGACAGGAGTTTAATTTGCTTGGTTGTCCATGCGAGGCCGCACAGGTCATTCAGCACAATATCAAATCTTTGACGCGGGCTTGCGCCATAGGCGGTCGCGTTGCGCATGAAGCAGGTTACGAAATCGGCGTCGTTCATGGCGGTTAGGTCATGCTCGACCTTGACCTTGCATTCGGCGTAGGCGGTTTGCGGGTTTACTTCGCTGGTTTCGTCGAGAACCTGATCGGGCGCGCCGACGCCATAAACGGAGCAGGACGACATATAAACAAAGCGCTTTACGCCTGCAGAGCGTGCAAGATTTGCGAGGCGAACGGAGCCTTCGTGATTGATCCTATGGGTCAGGCCGGGGTTTTGCTGTCCCAGCGGATCATTGGATAGTTCGGCAAGGTGGGCGACAGCATCAAAGCCTTGTAGGTCTTCTGCGGTAATATCGCGAATATCCTTGGTAATGACCTGTGGGCGCGCACCGGTCATCGGGTAGAGCCAGCCTTCGCGATAATAGCCAGTATCAAGACCGACCGCATCGTGACCCTTTGATAAAAGATATGTGCCTAGAAGAGCGCCGATATAGCCATCAGCCCCAGTGAAAAGAACGCGCATCGTGCAATACTCCTATCAATTGCATAGGGGTAAACACTCACCGCGTCCCCCAACGGTTATGAGCTCTGTTCCCGAAGGAACCAAAACAAATTGTCTTTCGACAGATTAATACGAAGGCTTAACATAGCTTATTATAAGATGCTACAGCCAAAGGCCTGCGTTTTGGCCGAAATTATGCAAGTATGAGGCCAGTCTTTGAGCGTTGGGGACGGGGATTGGGGTGCACGCGATGTTGCCTATATATGATGTAGATTGTGTGGTTGCCGGAGCCGGTGTTGTCGGGCTGGCGATTGCGCGTGCGATGGCGCTGGAGGGGCGCGAGGTTCTTATTATTGAGCGCGCCAGCTTGTTTGGAAGCGAGACAAGCGCGCGCAATTCTGAAGTGATCCATGCCGGCATTTATTACCCTCAGGGCTCGCTGAAAGCGGCATGTTGTGTTGATGGAAAATGGGCGCTCTATGACTATTTGGAAAGCCGTCATATTCCGCACAAGAAATGTCAGAAGCTTATTGTTGCGACCGATCAGGAAGAGGCCGATCAGCTCGCATCGATCAAGGCGCGCGCGGCAACGAACGGCGTTGATGATCTAAGATATTTGACCGGCGCAGATGCGTGCGCGCTGGAGCCTGCTTTATTGGCAGAGGCAGCGCTCTTGTCGCCGTCGACAGGGATCATCGACAGCCATGCTTATATGACGAGCTTGCTGGGAGAGGCTGAAGACAATGGCGCTGTGCTTGTTCTGGAAACGGAGATTGTCGGCGGCGAGGTCGGCGCTGATGGCCGCACCGAATTGGAGTGTGCAGGGAAGGATCCGTGCCGGATCCGGGCGAAGACATTTGTGAATTCAGCCGGGCTTGGCGCGCCGGAGCTGGCGCGAAGCATTGCCGGGTTTGGAGCCGCCCATGTGCCGCAAGATTATTTGGCGAAGGGGAATTATTTCACGCTGAGCGGCGCGGCGCCGTTCCAGCGTTTGATATATCCGGTTCCGGTGGCGGGCGGGCTTGGCGTTCACCTGACACTCGACCTTGGCGGGCAGGCACGCTTTGGCCCGGATGTGGAATGGATTGAGACGATTGATTACGCTGTTGATCCATCGCGGTCTGCCGGGTTTTACGATGCGATCCGTCGCTATTGGCCGGATTTGCAGGATGCGAGTTTGCAACCAGCTTATTCTGGTATCAGGCCGAAAATAGCCGGCCCCGGTGAGCCAAATGCCGATTTTGAGATTTGTGGACCGCGCACGCATGGTATTGCCGGGCAGGTGCATTTATTCGGCATTGAAAGCCCGGGACTGACATCTTCGCTTGAGCTTGCTAGCCGCGTTGTTGCTGAGGTCAAATCCGTTGAGGCGTGATTCCGGCGACTAATAGTGTTGTTTTAGCACCATGTTTGCTGCGCGCTCGCCGGAGATGAAGCTTTCATCGGTCCAGATATAGGCCCAATCGCCATAGCGCCCGCAATAGGCGAGGCCGATGTCTTTGAGATAGTCATGGACAATTTTCAGGCAGCGCGGGCGATCCTGATCAAAGATGACATTCCCCCATGGCGCATATATGGTGCTCTTATGGATAATCTCATCGCGGGATTTAACGAGGCCAACTTTGAGAAGATCTTCGATAACCGGTTCGATCCAATCTGCATGGCTTCCGGTCATCGGCTTCCATTTGTCGGAGAAGTATACTTCCGCCTGAATACCGCCGCACCCTTCGGGGACGACTTTCGGGGAGAACATGTGCGGGAAGGACAGGCGCGAGAAGCAAATGTCTTCGTCGTAGAAATAAGTCCAGTGGTTCTCGGAGATGTCGGCGCGGTTTAGCCCGATATTGATCATCAGCGCCTGCGAACATGACAATAGGGCAGCCGCGTCCAACACGTTTTGCGGCGCATCCTTGATCAACGGGATTAGCGCAGGGAGCGGTATTGACGAGATCACATGTTCAAAGCTTTCCGCATTGCCATTGGCAAATCGCAGCGTTTTGTTCGCCATATCAATTTCGGTGACGCGGTGATCGAGATGCACGGTGGAGCGTTTGGCGAACATGTCGAGATAGGACACAAACCCGCCTTCTGTGGGGTATCGGAAGTTTGGAATATAGTGGACGTCTTCTGTTTCTTTGGAGAGCGCGCCATTGAGCACTTCTTCAAGATCAGGCTGATAAAGGCGCGGGCCAAGCCAGTCTGTTGTCAGGTTGATGGCTTCGGTGGTGTGGTATTTTTTTGTGTATTCAGCGGGGAATGTATCGGCAAAGGTCGGACCGAACGCGGCGTGTAACCAATCTTGATAATGCTTAATCTCGCCATAATCATTATGCTTGGCGTGGATGAAGTCTTTAAGGCAATTGACGATTAGCTCTTGGGGCAGGCCTGCGAGGTTGACCTGCGCAGGGTGCTTGATCCAGTGGCCCTTCCAGTAATTGTTCACATTGGCCGGGAAGGCTTGATAGTCTTCGCCAACGCTTTGCGCGAAAAGTTTTTGGATGCGCTCATTCTTCGTAAAGGAGATGTGCGGCCCCTCATCGAAGACGAAGCCGTCATCATAGGCAAAGGTTGAGGTGTGGCCGCCATGGTGGTCGCGGGCTTCATAGATGACCGGTTCGACGCCAGCTTCCCACAATTTATGCGATGCACCGAAGCCAGCGCAGCCTGCGCCCAATATGCGAATACCCGTTTTTTCCATGTCTTGTGTCCCCAATTCAATCGACAAGCCGTCGATCTTGCTTCCCTAGCAAGATAAATGCCCACACCCCGCTTATAGGAAAACGAATAAAATCTCCACTCGAAATCTGCGACATATTGATTGATTTGCGAGGGCACGTTATTTGCATACAGGAATGGGGAAAATACGGGTAGGGGACTGTTACAGAATGAAATTTACCGAGACACCATTAAAAGGTGCTTTTGTTGTCGAGCATGAGCCGAGGGGCGATGAGCGCGGCTATTTTGCGCGCGCATATTGCCGGGATGAATTGCAAGCCGTCGGGGCGGATTATGATTTCGTTCAGGCGAATATGTCCGGCAATGTAAATGCGGGCACGTTGCGCGGGCTGCACTATCAGGACGAAACCGCGCCGGAAGCGAAGTTCTTCAGATGCGTTCGCGGGGCGGTCTTCGATGTGATTGTCGATATGCGCAAAGGGTCTGAGACATATTTGAAATGGTTCGGGGTTGAGCTGACGGCTGACAATAAAAAGGCGCTGCTTGTGCCGCCATTGTTTGCACATTCTTATTTGTCGCTAACCGATGATAGCGAGGTTTTCTATCAAGCCTCGCATGTTTATGCGCCGGGCGCTGAGAAGGGGGTTCGCTTTGATGACCCTGTAATTGGTATCAAGTGGCCTGCGCCTGTGACGGATGTGTCTGAAAAGGACAGAAGCTGGCTGGATGTGGCTGCGCAGGGATTGCTGACATGAGCCGGCGTATTCTAGTGACAGGCGCGATGGGCTTTATTGGGCGCACGACATTGCAGCCTTTGCTTGATCGCGGGTTTGAAGTCGTCGCGCTGACAAGTCGCGCCGTGGAGGGCGGCGTTGACGGGGTGCGTTATGTTCAGGCCGATTTGACCGATCCGGCCGCGATGGAGAAAACTGTCAGAGATATTCAGGCAACGGATCTTTTGCATTTGGCTTGGCGGGCAGTTATTTCCGGTCTTTGGACTGCGCCGGAGAATATGGACTGGTTGCAAATCTCGCTCAATTTGGCACAGGCCTTTGTGAAGGCTGGCGGAAAGCGGATGACGGTGTGCGGCTCATCGGGCGATTATGATTGGGGCTCTGGTCTTTGTACCGAAGGCGGCGTGACGCCTTTGATGCCGTCGACGTTTTATGGGCGCGCAAAGGTTGCGCTTTATCATGCGCTTGCGGGGTATTGTGACACGAATGATGTTGCGTTTGCATGGGCGCGCGTTTTCTTTGTTTACGGGCCAAGAGAGCATCCAAGCCGCTTAGGGGCTTCGGTTGCGATCTCCCTGTTGAAGGGGGAAGAGGCGTTATGCTCACATGGCATGCAGCTGCGTGACTATATGCATGTGGAAGATGTTGGCCGGGGGCTCGCAGCGCTGGCGGTGAGTGATTTGACCGGTGATTATAATCTCGGCTCGGGCGTCGCGGTGCGTGTGAAAGATGTCATTCTGGGGCTTGCTGACGCGGCAGGTCGCCCGGATTTGGTCAAGCTTGGCGCGCGCTCTGCCCCGGCTTATGAGCCGCCGCTGATTGTGGCTGATATGACCAAAACACGGGCTTCAGGGCTTGATTGGACGCCAAAGTTCGATCTGAAATCGGGGACGGAGCACACGATTGATTGGTTTCGGGCAGCGC